>NZ_JBEPBF010000023.1:0-100537 GCF_040298985.1 Streptomyces sp. NPDC001093
GGCGCGCCGGCGGGCGCGGCGGGCGGGTAGCCGTACCCGCCCTGGGCGCCCTGCCCGGGACCGGGACGGCCGGCGCCCGGGACCGCGGGGGCCTGGGGCGTCTGCTGTCCCTGCTGGCTGCTGGAGGAGGCGAGGGTGCGCGAGCGCACCCGGTACAGACCGGTGTCGAGGTCGTCGGCCTTCTCCAGGTTGACCTTGATCGGGCCCATGAAGGTGTAGCGCTGCTGCTTGGCGTAGTCGCGCACCATGCCGGCCAGCTCGTCGCCGAGCTGCCCGGAGTAGGGGCTGAGGCGCTCGTAGTCCGGCGCGCTCAGCTCCACGATGAAGTCGTTCGGTACGACGGTCCGGTCGCGGTTCCAGATCGTGGCGTTGTTGTCGCACTCACGCTGGAGCGCGCCGGCGATCTCCACGGGCTGGACCTCGGACTTGAAGACCTTGGCGAAGGTGCCGTTCACCAGACCTTCGAGACGCTGCTCGAACTTCTTCAGGACTCCCATGGGGCACCTCCTCCGTTCCTGCCGCTGCCTTGCCTGTACTGCCGGTTCCGCTGGTACTGCTCACTGATCGTATCTACGCGCCCGGCAATCAGCCGGTTCCCCCAGCCGCTCCCCTTCGAACGCCCGGTGGGTGCTCCTGCTGCCATGGATCGTAGAGGGGGGCGAAGACCAGTGTCCCGCACCTGGCTGTGGACCCGGTCCGTCTCCTGGGCAGATGCGGGGGACCGGTACGAGGTTGATACGTGAAGGAGGTCTGGGGGTGGGAGTGTGGCGGGTCCGGGCGGTCCCGGGCCGGGGGGAAGGGATGTGAACCCACCCCGTACGACGTGCTAATGTTCTGGATGTCGGAAGGGGCCAGCCCGAAGGGGCCGGAGCCGGAAGACACACCCAATGCGCGGGTGGCGGAATAGGCAGACGCGCTGGATTCAGGTTCCAGTGCCCGCAAGGGCGTGGGGGTTCAACTCCCCCCTCGCGCACCGTTGAATGGGCGGCATCGTGATCACGATGCCGCCCATTTCTCTTTTTCCGGGCGTCCTTCCCGGATGTTCTTCGGGTGTGATGTCTGTCTCTGGGCATGGCGAGCGGACCGTCGAGGGCTGTGGCCCGTCGGCGGTCCGCGTTTGTGTTGCGGATCTCCGGTCGGGTCGTACCGAGTGTGCATGTTGTGTGAGGAAGGTCTCAGGACTGGGTGGCTGCCACGGGCCGGCGCCCGGACGCGGGCGGGACGGTGACGGTGCGTGCCCCGCAACATGCTGGTGAGCCGACCGCCTTGCGGCTGGGACACGGAGGGGCAGCAGACATGGGCAGCAGACATGGAGGGGTAGGAGACGGGGGCACCAGTTGCCCTCGGCAGGCTGGGCGCCGGCGAAGCCCGCTGGGACGCCGGGTCGGTCCGAGGCGTGGTCGTGGGCGGGCTCGTGGGCCATGGCCCATGGCCCAGGGCTCGGATGGGGAGCTGGAAGTTCTCCGACTCTCACCGGGTGCCCCGACGATGCGCCGGGCTTGCTTCGACCGAACGGCACGTGATGCTGGATCAACTACGGAAGTCGTCGCGTTCCCTGCGGTTCCGGTGGGTCCGGTGGGTCACGGCGGGGAGGACTCTCGATCCTCGGCGACCTGAGCTCCGAGACCGCCCTCATGAGGCTGGTGCCGCGAGGACCGGGTCGGCCGCGACACCGACGCGGCAGGGACGCGTGGCCGGTCGGGGGTCGGCGGTGCGGCGGGGACGCGTGGCCGGTCGGGGGCCGGGCCTCCGGTTCCCCCGGGTTCACGCCTCGCCCGGCTGGCACCGCGGGCACCACACCGTGCCGCGGCCTGCCATCCGGGAGCGGCGCAGATGGGTGTGGCAGCGGGGGCAGACCGGGTCGGGGTCGTCGCGGTGGCCGGTGAGCCACGCATCGCGCGGTGGGACGCACCCGGCGGTGACCGAGGAACGCAGCGTGCGCCGCATGTGGGTGTACAGGTGCCGGCGTTCGTTCTCCGTCAGATCGCCGGCCCGGGTGCCGGGGTGCAGCCCGGCACGCCACAGGATCTCGTCGGCGAGCAGATTGCCGAGACCGGCCAGGACGGACTGGTCGGTCAGCGCCGTTTTGATGTGACCGCGGCGAGCGCAGAGCGCGGCCTCGAAGTCCTCACGGTCCACCGCCAGCGCGTCGGGACCCTGACGGTCCAGCAGCCGGGAGACGGCGGAGTCGTCGTCGGCCAGCCAGAGGCCCTGGAGCTTGCGCTGGTCGCGGTAGCGGAGCTGGCGGTCGCCACTCAGACCGAACAGGACGCGGTCATGGGCCTCCACGGCGTCGTCGGGGTGGGCACAGAGCAGCCGGCCGGTCATGCCGAAGTGCAGCAGGAGGGTGGGCCCGCCGGTGTGGGCGAGCAGCCACTTGCCGCGCCGCTCCGGCTCGGTGAACCGCCGGCCCTCCAGCGCCTCGCGCAGCCGCCGTACGCTCACCCCGTGCAGGACGCCCGCGTCGCGCACGTCGACGCGGCGGATGACCCTGCCCTTCGCGCAGGAGACGAGCACCCTGCGGAAACCCTCGACGTCCGGCAGCTCAGGCACGGCGGACGCCCCCGTGCCGGCGGACGACGCCCGGCGCGCGACAGGCGGAAGCCGTTGAAGCCGGAGCCGGGGCGGGAGCCGCAGCCGCAGCGGACGGGATAGCAGACGCTCGCTTCTGTCTCAGATCCACGGCGGCCTCCTCGCTGCGCTGGGCCGATGCCGATGCCGATGCCGGCTCCCACGGCGATCCGATACGGATGCCGACGGCCGCCCTCCCGAGTGCCCTGCGCGTGACGACGTTATCCACAGGGTCTGACGCGTTCCGGGCGTCGGCTGTACGGTCTGCACGAGTTGATGTTCGTGTCGGTGTTCGTGCCGACAGGCGTTCGGGGGAGGCGGTCGCGGTGACCGGAACCGGTCGGGAAGTGCTGGCGGACGCGGCGGACCAGGAGACGGGCCGGCTGCCGTGGGTGCGCGGCTTCGCCCAGTGGCCGCGGCAGGGCTCACCCAAGGAGGAGGGCAAGGCGCTGCGGAGGAGCGTGCCGCGCAGCGCGCACCGCACGCTCGACCTGGACGCCTCCCGCCCCGACGCGGTGAGCGCGGTCATCGAGTCCAACGCCGGCCGGATAGCGGAGCTGACCCCCATCCGCGTCGGACGGATGGCCGCGACCCCCTTCGCCTTCCTGCGCGGCTCGGCCGGACTCATGGCGTACGACCTGGCCCGCACCCCCATGACCAGGATCGGCACCCAGATATGCGGAGACGCGCACGCGGCCAACTTCGGCCTGTACGGCGACCACCGCGGCGACCTGGTCATCGACCTCAACGACTTCGACGAGACCGTGCACGGCCCCTGGGAGTGGGACCTGAAGCGGCTCGCCGCCTCGCTGGTGCTCGCCGGGCGGGAGGCCGGCGCCGACGAGGACACCTGCCGTGCGGCCGCGCGGGACGCAGTCGGCGCCTACCGCCGCACCATGCGCCTGCTCGCCAAGCTGCCGGTGCTGGACGCGTGGAACGCCATCGCGGACGAGGAACTGGTCTCCCACACCGACGCCCACGATCTGCTCGGCACCCTGCAGCGGGTCTCGGAGAAGGCCCGCGCCAACACCAGCGGCCGGTTCGCGGCGAAGTCGACCGAGGCGGCGGCGGACGGCGGACGCCGCTTCGTGGACGCCTCACCGGTCCTGCGCCGCATCCCGGACGCCGAGGCCGCGGCGGTCGCCGCGTCCCTGGAGGCGTACGTCCACACACTCGGCGAGGACCGGCACCCCCTGCTCGCCCGGCACACCGTCCACGACGTGGCCTTCCGGGTCGTCGGCACCGGCAGCGTCGGCACCCGGTCCTACGTCGTCCTGCTCCTCGACCACCGTGAGCAGCCGCTGGTCCTCCAGGTGAAGGAGGCCCGCCCCTCCGCGCTCCTCCCGCATCTGGCCACGGCCGGCTTCGAGGCGCCGCCGGTGGAACACGAGGGCCGCCGGGTCGTCCTCGGCCAGAAGCGGATGCAGGTGGTCAGCGACATCCTCCTCGGCTGGACCACGGCCTGTGGCCGTCCCTTCCAGGTCCGCCAGTTCCGCAACCGCAAGGGCAGCGTCGACCCCGCCGCCCTCGCCGCCGACCAGATAGACGACTACGGCCGCATGACCGGCGCCCTGCTGGCCCGCGCCCACTCCCACAGCGCCGACCCCCGCCTGATCGCCGGCTACTGCGGCAAGAACGAGGAACTGGACGAGGCGATAGCCGCCTTCGCCCTCGCCTACGCCGACCGCACCGAGGCCGACCACGCCGAACTGGTCACAGGGATCCGCTCGGGACGCATCAAGGCGGAGCTGGGCGTGTGAGGCAGCGGCAGGGCCTTCCCAGGGGGAACCGCGGCGCCCGTCAGGGGCGCGGGGCTCTGCCGACATGCGGCTCCGCCGCGTGGACGCGAGCCACCACGGCGCACTCGCACCCGGCAGACGACCAGTACCCGTACGCTGCCCTCCGGCGCCCTGCCGCGTCCCCACCGCCTACCCTGTTCGCGTGACGACCCCGGATGCCGAACAGCCCCCGCGCCCCGAAGAACGGCTCGAGCAGGCCGTACGGGCCGCCGAGCAGGCGTTGATCGAGTACGAGATCGCCGTGGAGACGTTCCGCGTCGAGGTCGAGAACTTCTCCCGGCTGCACGAACAGCGCCTCGGCCCGCTCTACGTCCGCATCGAGGTGCTGGACGCCGAGATCGCCGAGGCCAGGGCCGCCCGCACCGGCGACCCGGAGGACATCCGCCGCGCCGAGGAGGCCCGCGCGCGGGTCCTGCCGATCCCCGGCGTGGAAGAGCTGCTGCACGGCTGGATGGACGGCCACGGCCTGTTCCCGGAGGCCGCCGCCATGCTGACCGACCAGGCCGTACGGCCCCCGGAGCGCGTGCGGCCCAGCGAGGAGGCCCGCAAGCTCTACCGCGAGCTGGCCCGCAAGGCACACCCCGACCTCGTACAGGAGGAAGCGGAGCGCCAGCGGCGTGAGGAGTTCCTCAGCCGCGTCAACGCCGCCTACGCCCGCGGCGACGAGGCACTGCTGAAGGAACTGGCCGAGGAATGGGCGGCCGGACCGGTGCCGCCCGAGCGGCGCCCCAGCCCGGCCGAGGAGCTGTACGACCGCCTCGAATGGCTCGCCCAGCGCAAGGAACTGCTCACCCTCGTCGCCCGTGAACTGGAGGAGGGTGCGATCGCCGGCATGCTCCGGCTCGCCCCGGACGACCCCGACGGGCTGCTCGAGGAGATCGCCGCCAGGCTGCGCTCCGACATCGCCCAGCGGGAGGCGGAGCTGGCGGCCCTGCTGGATCAGGACTGAGCCGCCGCTCATTTCGGCCTGCTTCGGAGAGCGGGTAGCGTCGGGGACATGAGTTTCGGAGCTGGTGTGCCCACGGTCGAGGTCACGGACCTCAAGGACGACGACTTCCTGCTGGACGTCCGCGAGGACGACGAGTGGCAGGCGGGCCACGCCGAGGGAGCGCTGCACATCCCCATCAGCGAGTTCGTGGCCCGCTACGGCGAGCTGACCGAGGCCGCCCCGCAGGACGGCCGCGTCCACGTCATCTGCCGCTCCGGCGGCCGCTCGGCGCAGGTCACCATGTACCTGGTCCAGCAGGGCATCGACGCGGTGAACGTCGACGGCGGCATGCAGGTCTGGCAGGCCGCGGGCCGCCCGGTGATCACCGACGACGGCCGGCCCGGCTTCGTCCTGTAGCTCGCTCCGCCGCTGCTCCGCCCCTGCCCGGGGGCCGCGCGGTCAGCCCAGCGGATGGGCGGCCAGCAGATCCCCGAGCCGCTCCTCGTGTGCCGCCGCCGGGCCGAGCGCCAGCTCCAGGTGCTTGGCCCAGGCGTGATAGCGGTGCAGCGGGTAGTCGGTGTCGGCGCCGAACCCGCCGTGCAGATGCTGTGCCGTCTGCACCACTCGGCGCACCCCCTCCGCCGCCCAGATCTTCGCCACCGCGACATCTCCGGCGGCGGGCAGCGCCCCCGGCGCCCCCGAGGCGATACGCCAGGCGGCCTGCCAGAGCGTGGCCCCCATGGCGCGCAGATCGATGTACCGGTCCGCGGCCTGCACGGCCACCGCCTGGAAGGTCGCGATCGGATACCCGAACTGCTCCCGCTTTCCGGTGTACTCGGCGGTCATCGTCAGCACCCTCTCGCCCAGCCCGAGCGCCAGCGCGCAACTGCCGGTGGTGAGCAGCGCGTGCAGCCACTCCCAGGCGCCCTCGGCCTCGATGACGTCGCCGGCGTCGACCCGCACGGACGTGAGCCGCAGCTCGGCCAGCCGCTCCCCGCTGGTCGACACCTGCTCGGCGAGCACCACCCCGTCCCGCTCACGCGGTACCAGCGCGAGCACGGTCCGCTCGGCTGCCGTGCCCTCGAGGTGCGCCGGTACGACCACGAGGTCCGCGTCGTACGCCCACGGCACCGCCGTCTGCACCCCGTCCAGCACCCAGACCGGACCGTCCCGCCGTGTGCCGACGGCCAGTTCGGCCGGGTCGTGGCCGCTACGGCCGTTCGCCGCGACGGTCAGCACCAGCTCCCCCCGTCCGGCCGGCCCCAGCACGCGGTCCGCCAACTCCGCGCCACCGTAGGCCTGTACGGTCGCTGCCGCCGCGCTGTGCTCCAGCAGCGGCACCCGGGCGAGCATCTTGGCGGACTCCCGCAGCACCAGGCACAGCGCGATCGCGTCCAGACCGGAACCGCCGTGCGCCTCGTCGAGCAGCAGGCTCAGCAGGTCCGCGCCGGCCAGGCGGTTCCACAGCTCCCGGTCGAAGCCCTCGGCCACGGCACCGGTGGTGAGCGCCGGGCTGGGCACCGCGTCCGGTACCACGCCGGCGAACACCCCGCGCGCCGCCTCGGCCGCCGCCCGCTGCTCCTCGGTGAAGGTGAAGTCCACGGCCTGTCCCTCCGACGGGGTCGGTGATCTGACGGTGCGTCAAGATAGAACAGGTTCTAGGAGAAGGGAATGGGCGGGGTCCCGGCGTTCCGGGGGCTTCCGGGGGGCCTCCCCCCTCCCCGCCCCCTCCCTCCCCTCCCCCCCGCCGAGTTGGCCTTCGCCGAGTCGGCCCACGCGGCCCTCAGCGGTCGAAGTCCAGTTCCACCTGCTCGGTCAGCGGATGCGACTGGCAGGCCAGTACATAGCCGGCTTCCGTCTCCTCCGTCTCCAGGGCGAAGTTGCGGTCCATACGGACCTCGCCGGAGACCAGGAAGGCACGGCACGTCCCGCACACGCCGCCCTTGCAGGCGTACGGCGCGTCGGCGCGGTTGCGCAGGACCGTCTCCAGCAGCGTCTCTCCGTCGCGCACCAGCCAGGTGCCGCCGCGTCCGTCGAGCCGGGCGGTGACCGTGCTGTGCGTGGGAGCCTGGGTGGCGGCGGCCGGGGGCGAGCCCGCGTCCACATGGAAGATCTCCTGGTGGATACGGGACCGGTCCACGCCCAGCTCGCGCAGCGCCTGCTCCGCGCCCCGCACCAGCCCGTACGGGCCGCACAGGAACCAGCCCGCGACCTCGCCGACCGGCAGCAGCGCGGGCAGCAGCCCGCTGAGCCGTTCGCGGTCGAGCCGACCGGACGGCAGACCCGCCTGCTGCTCCTCGCGGGAGAGCACGGTCACCAGCTGAAGCCGCTCGGGGTAGCGGTCCTTCAGGTCGGCGACCTCCTCCAGGAACATCGTCGAGGCGGCGGTGCGGTCGCTGCGTATCAGGCAGAACCGGGCGGCCGGCTCGCGGGCCAGCAGTGTGGCGACGATGGACAGCACCGGGGTGATGCCGCTGCCCCCGACGACCGCCGCGTACAGCCCCGGTGCCGGTTCCAAGGTGAAGCGGCCGGCCGGGGTCATCACCTCCAGCACGTCGCCGGTGTTGATCTCCTTCAGCGCATAGGCGGAGAAGGCTCCGCCCTCCACCAGCCGCACGCCCACCCGCAGGGTGTCGGGGCCCGCGCCGGCCGGGTCGGGCGCGGGGGAGCAGATCGAGTAGGTGCGCCGTATCTCGGTGCCGTCGACCTGCCGGCGCAGCGCGAGGTGCTGGCCGGGGGCGTGCCGGTACTCCTCGCGCAGCTCGGGCGGGACGGCGAAGGTGAGGGCGACGGAGTCGTCGGTGATCCGGTCGACCTCGGCCACCGGGAGCGGGTGGAAGCGCGCCATCACAACTCCTTGAAGTGGTCGAACGGTTCACGGCAGGCCAGGCAGCGGCGCAGTGCCTTGCACGCGGTGGAGGAGAACCTGCTGAGCAGCTCGGTGTCGGCGGAGCCGCAGTGCGGGCAGCGGACGGGCTCGGTGAGTGCGTCCTCGGTGGGGCTCGCGGCCTCGGAGGTGGTCCGGGTCGGGCCGAGGGACAGGGGGACCGGGCCGGAGGCGGTGCGCACACGCGGGGCAGCGATGCCGAACTCCCGGAGTTTGCGCCGCCCTTCGGGGCTTATGTCGTCGGTCGTCCAGGCGGGGCTGAGCACCGTGCGAACCGTGACCTCGTGCATGCCGTGGGCGCGCAGCACGCGTTCGATGTCCACGCTCATCGCCTCGATGGCGGGGCAGCCGGTGTAGGTGGGGGTCAGGTCGACCTCGACCGTGCCGGGGCCGTGGAGGCGCACCGCGCGCACCACGCCCAGCTCCTGGAGCGTGAGCACCGGCAGTTCGGGGTCGGGTACCGAGCCGGCCAGCTCCAGCAGCTCCGTCTCCAGGGCGGTGGCGGTCACCATGTCGCCCCCGGGTGGCTGCGGTGCAGATGCTGCATCTCGGCGAGCATCCGCCCGAAGGGTTCGGTGTGCAGGCCCTGCCGGCCGGCGCCGGCCGACCAGGCGCCGGTGCGCGGTCCCTCGGGGAGGGGGAGCGTGGCCCGGCCGAGGACGTCCTGGACGGAGTCCTGCCAGTGCTCGTCCAGGCGGGTCCAGTCGGCGTCGAGGCCGTCCACCGGCTGGAACATCTCCCCGGTGAACTTCCACAGGGCCGCGCAGGCGCGGTGCATCCGCTCGTGGCTGGTCTCCGTGCCGTCGCCGAGGCGGAGGGTCCACTGCTCGGCGTGGTCGCGGTGGTAGGCGACCTCCTTGACCGCCTTCGCGGCGAGGGGTGCGAACGGCCCGTCACCGGCGGCCAGTTCGGTGTAGAGCAGCTGCTGGTAGGTGGAGAAGTACAGCTGACGGGCGATCGTGTGGGCGAAGTCGCCGTTCGGCTGCTCCACCAGCTGGAGGTTGCGGAAGGCCCGTTCCTCGCGCAGGTAGGCCAGTTCGTCCTCGTCGCCGGCCATGGACAGCAGCACCCGGGCCTGGCCGAGCAGGTCGAGGGCGATGTTGGCGAGGGCGACCTCTTCCTCCAGGACGGGGGCGTGCCCGGCCCACTCCCCCAGCCGGTGGGAGAGCACCAGGGCGTCGTCGCCGAGGGCGAGGGCGGCGGTCACCTGGACGGTGGCGGGGACGGTAGCGGTCACAGGTGCTTCACCCCTTCCGGGATCTCGTAGAAGGTCGGGTGCCGGTAGGGCTTGTCGGCGGCCGGTTCGAAGAAGGGGTCCTTCTCGTCCGGTGACGATGCGGTGATCGCGGCGGCCGGGACGACCCAGATGGAGACGCCCTCGCCGCGGCGGGTGTACAGGTCGCGGGCGTTACGCAGGGCCAGTTCGGCGTCGGGGGCGTGCAGGCTGCCGGCGTGGGTGTGGGAGAGGCCGCGCCGGGAGCGCACGAAGACCTCCCACAGGGGCCAGTCGGTGGTGCTCATGCTCGCTCCGCTTCTGTCTCGTGGCCGGTCTCGTGTGCCCTGTGATCGGTGGCCGTGGTGCCAACGCTGCCGGTGGTGCCGGTGGTGCCAGCGGGACCGCCGGTGTGCTTGGCCGCGTAGGCGGCGGCGGCTTCCCGCACCCATGCGCCCTCGTCGTGGGCGCGCCTGCGCCGGGTGATCCGCTCTTCGTTGCACGGGCCGTTGCCCTTGAGGACCTCCCAGAACTCCGTCCAGTCGATCGGGCCGAAGTCGTAGTGCCCGCGATCCTCGTTCCACCGCAGGTCCGGGTCGGGGAGGGTCAGGCCCAGGGACTCGGCCTGGGGGACGCAGATGTCGACGAAGCGCTGGCGCAGCTCGTCGTTGGAGTGGCGTTTGATCTTCCACTCCATCGACTGCGCGGAGTGCTGGGACTCGTCGTCGGGCGGGCCGAACATCATCAGCGAGGGCCACCACCAGCGGTCGACCGCGTCCTGCGCCATGGCGTGCTGCTCGGGTGTGCCCTTGCTGAGGGCCAGCAGCAGTTCGTAGCCCTGGCGCTGGTGGAAGGACTCCTCCTTGCAGATCCGCACCATCGCACGGGCGTAGGGGCCGTAGGAGCAGCGGCACAGGGGGACCTGGTTGGTGATCGCGGCGCCGTCGACGAGCCAGCCGATCGCGCCGACGTCGGCCCAGGTCAGGGTCGGGTAGTTGAAGATCGAGGAGTACTTCTGGCGGCCGCTGTGCAGCTTGTCGAGCAGTTCGTCACGGCTGGTGCCGAGGGTCTCGGCCGCGCTGTACAGATACAGGCCGTGGCCGGCCTCGTCCTGGACCTTGGCCATGAGGATCGCCTTGCGGCGCAGGGAGGGCGCGCGGGTGATCCAGTTGGCTTCCGGCTGCATGCCGATGATCTCGGAGTGCGCGTGCTGGGCGATCTGCCGGACCAGGGTGGCGCGGTAGGCGTCGGGCATCCAGTCGCGCGGTTCGATGCGTTCGTCGGCGGCCACGGCCGCGTCGAAGGCGTGCTGGAAGGCCGCCGTGTCGGCGGTGTCCGGTGCGCCGTCCGTCTCCGTGCGGGCCGTGCGCTGCGCGGCTGCTGTGGCCATGCGGTCCCCCTGACCTCGGGCTCTGCGATGGGACTGTCCCGACCGATCGTTCGGTCCGTGCGACATCAATGGTGTGCCGGGCCGCCGTGGGGTGTCAACCGCTGTGGAAAACTCGGGCGGGCAGCCTGTGGACAACGTGCGGGAGGGCGGGTAGGGCCGGGGAGTGTGCCTTACTGCGTGGCAAGGACCACGGCCGTGGCTCGCACCCGGGGCTGCGCCCGGCAGCCGGGGCTGAGTACCGTTTCGTGCTGACGCCGAGGAGTGGCGTACGTGAAGGGTGGGGCGCTCGTGGCAGGCGCAGCATCACTGAGCTGGACCACTGAACCGAACGACTGAGCCGAAACGGGGGACGGGGCGGAATGGACGCGTACGACGAGGACCCGAGGGTCCCACCCGACCCCGGCGGGCCGGCCAGGGCGCGTCGCACGGAGGGTTCCCCGACCGACGCCGGCTCACGGCGGGCCGAAACAGAGTCCCGGGCCGGCATGGACTCCTCGGCCGATGCGGATTCCCGGGCCGGCATGGATTCCCCGGCTGACCTGCATGCTCGGGCCGACGTGGATTCCCGGACGGGTGCGGCTGCCGTCGGCGGTCCGGGTTTCCCGGCCTCCGGGGCCGACGCCGGCGAGCCGCCCGCCGCGCCCCGTACCGGTGTGGCCGCCCTCTCCCCCCGCTACCAGGTCGCCGCGGCGCTGGTGCTCGCAGTGGTCGGGCTCGCCGCCTGTGTGCATCTGCTGATGGTGTTCCTCAGCCTTGCCCCCGCGAACACGGTGACCAAGCAGCACGGCAAGGCCGTCGAGGAGTGGGTGTTCCCGGAGTTCGAGCAGAACTGGAAGCTGTTCGCGCCCAACCCGCTGCAGCAGAACATCGCCGTCCAGGTGCGTGCCGTGGTGCGGGCGAAGGAGGGCGGGCTGCGCACGACCGGGTGGACCGACCTCTCCGCCCAGGACGGTGCCGCCATCGACGGCAACCCGGTGCCGAGCCACACCCAGCAGAACGAGCTGCGCCGTGCCTGGGACTTCTTCACCGCCACGCACAGCGCCGACAACCGACCGGTGGGCATGCGTGGCTCCCTCTCCGAGCAGTACCTGCGCCGGATCGTGGTGATGCGCCTGTACCGCACCTATCCGGCCGACCGCGACGGCGTCATCCAGCGCGTGCAGATCCGTTCGAGCACCACCAATGTGCAGCCGCCCGAGTGGAGCCATGAGCGCGTGTCCGACCAGCCCGTCTACCGCGTGCTGCCCTGGTGGACCGTGACGGCCGACGAGGCAGCGGGAGGTGTGCGGTGAACAGGCTTTCCCTGACCCTCTCGCGCGGTATCGCCCGAGTCACCGAGTCGGCGCTCGGGCCGTACCAGAGCGCCGTGATCCGCATCGGGTTCGCGGGGACCTGGCTGCTGTTCCTACTGCGCGAGTTCCCGCACCGCCAGGAGCTGTACGGCCCGGCCGGGCCCTGGGGCTGGAACCTCGCCAAGGAGCTGACCGCCGACAACCACGCCTTCACGGCCCTGCTGTGGTCCGACGGGCAGCTGTGGTTCGAGTGCTTCTACCTGCTGGCGATACTCGCCGGCGCGGCGCTGCTGCTCGGCTGGCGCACCCGGACGGCGTCCGTGCTGTTCATGGTGGGCGTGCTGTCGCTGCAGAACCGCAGCGTCTTCGTGGGCGACGGCGGCGACAACGTCCTGCACCTGATGTCCTTCTACCTCGTGTTCACGCGCTGCGGACAGGTGTGGTCCCTGGACGCGCGGCGGGCGGCACGCACGCGTGGGGAGCGGGTCCCGGCCGACCGGGTGGGCCCGGCCCTGTGGTCGGTGTTCGGCCTGGTGCTGCTCATGGCGGCGTTCACCGGCCGGTTCGACAACGACTGGCTGATCCCCGCGCTGCTGTGGACGGCGTGGGCCATGCTCGGCCTGTGGTGGGCCGTCGGCCGCTGGGCGAAGTCGCAGCAGCCGCGGATCCTGCTGGACGTCGTCGCCAACGTCGTGCACAACGGCGCCCTGTTCGTGATCATGGCGGAGGCCTGCCTGATCTACGCGACGGCCGGCTGGTACAAGATCCAGGGCTCGCGCTGGCAGGACGGCACCGCCGTCTACTACCCGCTTCACCTGGACTACTTCTCGCCCTGGCCCGGACTCGCCGACCTGATGTCCTCCAGCGGCACGATCATGATGGCCGTCGCCTACGGCACGGTCATGGTGCAGGTCGCCTTCCCGTTCACCCTGTTCAACCGGCGGGTCAAGAACGTCCTGCTGGTGCTGATGATGACCGAGCACGCGGTGATCGCGGTCGTGCTCGGCCTGCCGTTCTTCTCACTGGCGATGATCACCGCCGACGCGGTCTTCCTGCCGACGTCGTTCCTGCGCCGGCTGGGCGCACTGGTCGCACGCGCGCGCGGGCCGCTCGGCGGGGGCCGGTGTGACGACCTTGGGGTGCCCGCGCCGCGTTCCCCCGAAGCGAGCCCCGAGGCGAGCCCGCAGGGCCGCGTAGGGTTCACCGCATGACCGACCCGCTGACCCGCTGGCGCGAGCACGCCGATGACGCCGTGCTGCTCGACGGCTTCCACGCCCTCAAGCACGCGCTGCGCTTCGGGGCCGAGGTCCCGGTGGCGGTCACCACCGACCGGCAGGCGGCGCTCGCCCTCGCGCAGGAGCTGGCCGGGGACGTACGCGACGCGCTCGACGGGTTGCTGTCGCAGGTGCCCGGGGAGACGTACGCCTCGCTCGTCCCGCGGCCGCACCCGACCGGCGTGGCCGCGCTCGCCGTACGGCCGTCCCGCGAGGCCAACCTGCGCAGGCTCGCCCACACCCCCCGCACCGCGCCCGTCGTGGTCCTGGACAACCCGCGAAACCTGGGCAACGCCGGTGCCGTGATCCGGCTGGCCGCCGGTTTCGGGGCGACCGGCGTCGTCACCACGGGCACCCTCGACCCCTGGCATCCGACAGTGGTGCGCGGCGGCGCCGGCCTGCACTTCGCGACGGCCGTGGAACGGCTGGGCGTCGACGAGCTCCCCCCGGGACCGGTGTTCGCGCTGGACCCCGAGGGCGACGACATCCGGGGCGTGAAGCTCCCGGACGACGCCGTCCTCGCCTTCGGCTCGGAGCGCAGCGGCCTTTCGGCCGACCTACGCGCGCGTGCCGATCATCTGCTGCGGCTGCCGATGCGCCCCCAGGTCTCCAGCTACAACCTCGCCACCAGCGTGGCGATGACGCTGTACCACTGGAGCGCGACCGGGGGCGCGCATGCGGTCTCCTAGGCCTCCCGGCGGACCTCGACCACCCGGAACCGGTTGGCCACGAACGCCCCGTCGCACAGTGCGGCGTTCGCCGCCGGGTTGCCGCCGGAGCCGTGGAAGTCGGAGAACGCGGCGGTCTGGTTCACGAACACCCCGCCGGTCAGGTTGAGCGACAGCTGTGCCGCCTCCTCCAGGCACACCTCCTCGACGGCGTGCTCCACCTCGCTGTCGGTGGTGTAGGCGCCGACCGTCATCGCGCCCTTGTCGCGGACCGTGCGGCGCAGCAGCTCCACCGCGTCGGTCACCGAGTCGACCGCGACGGCGAAGGAGACGGGGCCGAAGCACTCGCTCATGTAGGCGGCCTCGTCGTCCGGCTTGGCGCCGTCCAGCTTGACGATGACGGGGGTGCGCACGACCGCGCCCGGGAAGTCCGGGTTGTTGATCTCCCGGGAGGCGAGGGCCACTTCGCCGAGGCCGGCGGCGGCTTCCAGACGGGCCTTGACGTCCGGGTTGACGATCGCGCCCAGCAGGGCGTTCGCGCGGGCGTCGTCGCCGAGGAGGCCGTCGACCGCGCGGGCGAGGTCGGCGGTGACCTCGTCGAAGGTCTTGGGGCCCTCGTCCGTGCGGATGCCGTCCCGCGGGATCAGCAGGTTCTGCGGGGTGGTGCACATCTGGCCGCTGTACAGCGACAGCGAGAACGCCAGGTTGGACAGCATGCCCTTGTAGTCGCCGGTGGAGTGCACGATCACCGTGTTGACGCCGGCCTTCTCGGTGTAGACCTGCGCCTGGCGGGCGTTGGCCTCCAGCCAGTCACCGAAGGACGTCGACCCGGTGTAGTCGATGATCCGGACCTCGGGACGGGTGGCGAGGGTCTTGGCGATGCCCTCGCCGGGGCGCTCGGCGGCCAGCGCCACCAGGTTCGCGTCGAAGCCCGCCTCGGCGAGCACCTGGCGCGCGACCTGCACGGTGAGCGCGAGCGGCAGTACCGCGCGCGGGTGGGGCTTGACCAGGACCGCGTTGCCGGTGGCCAGGGAGGCGAACAGGCCCGGGTAGCCGTTCCACGTCGGGAAGGTGTTGCAGCCGATGAGCAGGGCCAGGCCGCGGGGGACCGGCGTGAACTGCTTGGTGAGGGCCAGCGGGTCACGCTTGCCCTGCGGCTTGGTCCACTCGGCCGTCTCCGGCGTGCGGACCTGCTCCGCGTACGCGTACGCCACCGCCTCCAGACCGCGGTCCTGGGCATGCGGGCCGCCCGCCTGGAACGCCATCATGAAGGCCTGGCCGCTGGTGTGCATGACGGCGTGCGCGAACTCGTGCGTCCGGTCGCTGATCCGCTTGAGGATCTCCAGGCACACCAGCGCCCGGGTCTCCGCGCCCGCGTCCCGCCAGGCCCGCTGCCCTGCCTTCATCGCCGGGATCAGCACGTCCACGTCCGCGTGCGGGTAGCCGACGCCCAGTTCGATGCCGTACGGCGAGACCTCGTCGCCCACCCAGTCGTCGGTGCCGGGCTGGCCGAGGTCGAGGCGAGTGTTCAGCAGGGCGTCGAAGGCGGCCTTGCCCGCCGCCGCGTCCAGGCTGCCGTTCTCGCCGTAGGCCTTCGGATGCTCGGGGTGCGGTGACCAGTACGCGCGCGTGCGGATCGCTTCCAGTGCCTGGTCGAGCGTGGGCCGGTGCTTGGCGATCAGTTCGTGCGCGGTCAGTTCAGCGGCCATACGGGACCAACTCCTCGTCTGGAGAACTCTTCGTCGAGTTCGTCGACCTGGCAGAAAGAGCAGCGGGATGGGACGGTCAGAGCTAGAGTAACCGAACGATCGGTCGGGACAAGGGGGCCTGCCGCATCTGTGGAAAACGCCGTGCGGGAGGATCGCGCACATGACAGCACTCGACCTCAGCAGCCCTGTGGCCGTCGTCGGCACCGGCACCATGGGCCAGGGCATCGCCCAGGTCGCACTGGTCGCCGGTCACCCCGTGCGGCTGTACGACGCCGTCGCCGGGCGTGCCCGGGACGCGGCAGCGGCGATCGGCGCCCGCCTCGACCGGCTCGTGGAGAAGGGCAGGCTCGCCGCCGCCGACCGGGACGCGGCCCGCGCCCGCCTCAAGCCCGCGGAGAACCTCACGGAGCTGGCGGACTGCACGCTGGTCGTCGAGGCCGTCCTGGAACGGCTGGACGTCAAGCAGCAGCTCTTCGGCGAGCTGGAGGACATCGTCGCCGAGGACTGCCTGCTCGCCACCAACACGTCCTCGCTGTCGGTGACGGCCATCGGCGGTGCCCTGCGCCGGCCCGGCCGCTTCGTGGGCCTGCACTTCTTCAACCCGGCACCGCTCATGCCGCTGGTCGAGGTCGTCTCCGGGTTCGCCACCGACGTCACGTCGGCCACGCGCGCGTACGAGACCGCCCGCGCATGGGGAAAGACCCCGGTGGCCTGTGCCGACACTCCGGGTTTCATCGTCAACCGGATCGCCCGGCCGTTCTACGCCGAGGCCTTCGCGGTCTACGAGGCCCAGGCCGCCGACCCGGCCACCATCGACGCCGTCCTGCGCGAGTCCGGCGGGTTCAGGATGGGCGCCTTCGAGCTGACCGACCTGATCGGACAGGACGTCAACGAGTCCGTCACCCATTCGGTGTGGCAGTCCTTCTTCCAGGACGTGCGCTTCACCCCGTCCCTGGCCCAGCGCCGGCTGGTGGAGTCCGGCCGCCTCGGCCACAAGACCGGGCACGGCTGGTACGACCACGCCGAGGGCGCCGAGAAGCCCGAGCCGCACACCGCCGACAAGGAGCAGCCGCCCGCCTACGTCGTCGCCGAGGGCGGCCTCGGCCCGGCGGCCGAGCTGCTCACGCTGATCCGCGAGGCGGGCATCCAGGTCCGCGAGGAGGCCGAGGACAACGGCACCCGCCTGGTGCTGCCCAGCGGCGGCCAGCTGGTGCTCGCCGACGGCCAGACGTCCGTGGAGTTCCGCGACGTCGTCTACTTCGACCTCGCCCTCGACTACCGCACCGCCACGCGCGTCGCCCTGTCCGCCGCCCAGGACACCTCGCCGCAGACCCTCGCCGAGGCCACCGGCCTCTTCCAGGCCCTCGGCAAGAACGTCAGCATCATCGGCGACGTCCCCGGCATGATCGTCGCGCGCACGGTCGCCAGGATCATCGACCTCGCGCACGAAGCCGTGGCCAAGGGCGTCGCCACCCAGGAGGACATCGACACGGCGATGCGCCGCGGGGTGAACTACCCGCTCGGCCCGTTCGAGTGGGACCGCAGGCTCGGCCGCGAGTTCGCCTTCGACATCCTGGACGAGATGCACCAGCGCGACCCCTCCGGACGCTACGCGCCCTCCCTCGCGCTCTACCGCCACGCGTACGCCATCGACGACAAGCGGGAGGGCACGTCATGACCACGGCCAAGCGCGACACGTACACGCCCGAGACGCTGCTCTCCGTGGCCGTCCAGGTGTTCAACGAGCGCGGATACGACGGCACCTCCATGGAGCACCTGTCCAAGGCGGCCGGCATCTCCAAGTCGTCGATCTACCACCACGTCAGCGGCAAGGAGGAACTGCTGCGCCGGGCCGTCAGCCGCGCCCTGGACGGCCTGTTCGCCATCCTCGACGAGGAGCACGCGCGCGTGGGGCGGCCCGTCGACCGGCTGGAACACGTCGTACGGCGCATGGTCGAGGTGCTCATAGGCGAGCTGCCGTACGTGACGCTGCTGCTGCGGGTGCGCGGCAACACCGCCACCGAACGGTGGGCACTGGAGAGGCGGCGGGACTTCGACCACCGGGTCGCGGAACTCCTGAAGGCCGCGGCGGCCGACGGGGACGTGCGCGGCGACGTCGAGGTCCGGCTGGCCACCCGGCTGGTCTTCGGAATGATCAACTCGATCGTGGAGTGGTACCGGCCGGACCCGCGGGGCGCCGACGAACGCGAGGTGGCCGACGCGGTGGTCCGGCTGGTCTTCGCGGGCCTCAAGCAGAGCTGAGGTCAGGCCTGCGGTTACGCCTCCGGCTCCAGGTCCTCCTCCTCGAACACCAGCAGCGTGCGGGTGCTGAGCACCTCGGGGATGGCCTGGAGCCGGGTGAGCACCAGCTCGCGCAGCGCCCGGTTGTCGGGCGTGTGCACCAGCAGCAGCACGTCGAAGTCGCCGCCCACCAGTGCGATGTGGGAGGCGCCGGGAAGCTGCCTGAGCCGCTCGCGGACCGTGCGCCAGGTGTTCTGCACGATCTTCAGCGTGATGTACGCCGAGGTGCCGTGCCCCGCCCGCTCATGGTCCACACGCGCGCTGAAGCCCCGGATCACCCCGTCCTCGACGAGCCGGTTGATGCGTGCGTAGGCGTTGGCGCGCGAGACGTGGACGCGTTCGGCGACGGACCGTATGGAGGCGCGCCCGTCCGCCTGGAGGATTTTCAGGATGTCCTGATCGATGGCGTCGAGCGGGCGCGGCGGCGGAAGTGCGGTGCCGTCCAGCGGGCGCGGGAGCGTGGTGTCGTCCTGCGGTCCGTCGGCCATTTGTTCAGCTGCCATTGCCTCCCGCTCCCTCGCCGTGGACGTCCTGCGTTCATTCCAGGTTGTGGAGAACCGTTTGTCCACAGCCTGGAGGGGCCTGTAGCCAAAATGTGCCAACGACCGAACAATCGGTTGGTGAGGCGCCTCACAGCCGACGCGCCTCCCGTAGCCGCTCCCACGAGGAGGTGCCGTCATGACGGTCATGGAGCAGCGGGGCGCGTACCGGCCATCGCCGCCGCCCGCCTGGCAGCCCCGTATGGACCCCGCGCCGCTGCTGCCCGACGCCGAGCCCTACCGCGTCCTCGGCACCGAGGGGGCCGCCAAGGCCGATGCGGACCTGCTGCGCCGGCTCTACGCCCAGCTGGTCCGCGGTCGCCGCTACAACACGCAGGCCACCGCGCTCACCAAGCAGGGCCGCCTCGCCGTCTATCCCTCCAGCACCGGTCAGGAGGCCTGCGAGGTCGCCGCCGCCCTGGCCCTGGAAGAGCGGGACTGGCTCTTTCCCAGCTACCGCGACACCCTCGCCGTCGTCGCCCGGGGCGTCGACCCCGTCGAGGCCCTCACGCTGCTGCAGGGCGACTGGCACAGCGGCTACGACCCCTACGCCCATCGGGTCGCCCCCCTCAGCACCCCGCTGGCCACCCAGCTGCCGCACGCCGTCGGCCTCGCGCACGCCGCCCGCCTCAAGGGCGACGACGTCGTCGCGCTCGCCCTGGTCGGCGACGGCGGCACCAGCGAGGGCGACTTCCACGAGGCGCTGAACTTCGCCGCCGTCTGGCAGGCGCCGGTCGTCTTCCTCGTGCAGAACAACGGCTTCGCCATCTCCGTCCCGCTCGCCAAGCAGACCGCCGCGCCCTCCCTGGCCCACAAGGCCGTCGGATACGGCATGCCGGGCCGACTGGTCGACGGCAACGACGCGGTGGCCGTGCACGAGGTCCTCAGCGACGCGGTACGGCACGCGCGCGCGGGCGGCGGACCCACCCTCGTGGAGGCGGTGACGTACCGCATCGACGCCCACACCAACGCCGACGACGCCACCCGCTACCGCGGCGACGCCGAGGTCGAGGCCTGGCGTGCACACGATCCGATCGAGCTGCTGGAGCACGAGCTGACCGAGCGCGGGCTGCTCGACGAGGCCGGAATCGAGGCCGCCCGGAAGGATGCCGAGGCGATGGCCGCCTCCCTGCGCGAACGCATGAACCGCGACCCCGAACGGGACCCCATGGCCCTCTTCGACCACGTCTACGCCGAGACCACCGCCCAACTGCGCGAACAGCGCGCCCTGCTGCGGGCTGAGCTGGAAGCCGAGCAGGAGCGGCACGGCGAGCAGGAAGGCGGCGCCCGATGACCACCGTCGCCGTCAAGCCCGCCACCATGGCGCAGGCCCTCACGCGCGCGATGCGCGACGCGATGGCCGCCGACCCGACCGTGCACGTCATGGGTGAGGACGTCGGCACCCTCGGCGGTGTCTTCCGGGTCACCGACGGCCTCGCCAAGGAGTTCGGCGAGGACCGCTGCACCGACACCCCGCTCGCCGAGGCCGGCATCCTCGGCACCGCTGTCGGCATGGCCATGTACGGCCTGCGCCCGGTGGTGGAGATGCAGTTCGACGCCTTCGCCTACCCCGCGTTCGAGCAGCTCATCAGCCATGTCTCCCGGATGCGCAACCGCACGCGCGGCCGGATGCCCCTGCCCATCACCGTCCGCGTCCCCTACGGCGGCGGTATCGGCGGCGTCGAGCACCACAGCGACTCCTCCGAGGCCTACTACATGGCCACGCCGGGACTGCACGTGCTCACGCCCGCGACCGTCGCCGACGCCTACGGCCTGCTGCGCCAGGCCATCGCCTCCGACGACCCGGTCGTCTTCCTGGAGCCCAAGCGGCTGTACTGGTCGAAGGACACCTGGAACCCCGAGCAGCCCACGGAGGTGGAGCCCATCGGCCGCGCGATGGTGCGCCGGCCGGGCCGCAGCGCCACACTGATCACCTACGGCCCCTCTCTGCCGGTCTGCCTGGAGGCCGCCGAGGCCGCGCAGGCCGAGGGCTGGGACCTGGAAGTGCTCGACCTGCGCTCGCTGGTGCCGTTCGACGACGAGACGGTCTGCGCGGCCGTACGGCGCACCGGACGCGCGGTCGTCGTCCACGAGTCCACCGGGTTCGGCGGGCCGGGCGGTGAGATCGCGGCCCGGATCACCGAGCGCTGCTTCCACCACCTGGAGGCGCCGGTGCTGCGCGTCGCCGGCTTCGACATCCCCTACCCGCCGCCCATGCTGGAGCGGCACCACCTGCCCGGCGTCGACCGCATCCTGGACGCCGTGGCCCGGCTGCAGTGGGAGGCCGAGGGCTGATGGCACAGGTGCTGGAGTTCAAGCTCCCCGACCTCGGCGAGGGACTCACCGAGGCGGAGATCGTCCGCTGGCTGGTCCAGGTCGGTGACGTCGTCGCCGTCGACCAGCCCGTCGTCGAGGTCGAGACGGCCAAGGCGATGGTCGAGGTGCCCTGCCCGTACGGCGGTGTGGTCACCGCCCGCTTCGGCGAGGAGGGCACCGAACTGCCGGTCGGCGCGCCGCTGCTGACGGTGGCGGTGGGACCGCAGGCCCCGGCGGGGGACACCGAGGGATCGGGCAACGTCCTGGTCGGATACGGCACCTCGCAGGCTCCGGCCCGGCGCCGGAGGGTGCGGCCGACACCGACACCGACACCGACGGGCGCCGTGAACGGCAGCACCGGTGCGGACAGCGGAACGCTCGCCTTCGACGGTACGGCGCCCACCGGGACGGCTCACGCGCGCGTGGACGCGCTCCACGCCGAGGGGCCGGTGCCCGTGATCTCCCCCCTGGTCCGCCGGCTGGCCCGCGAGGGCGGAGTGGACCTGCGGCAGCTGGCGGGCTCGGGCCCGGACGGGCTGATCCTGCGCGCCGACGTCGAGGGCGCCCTGCGGGCCAGGGCGGTCGTGGGCAGCCGTACGGCCGGGGCACCCGCCACGGCGGCACACGTCGCCGCCACCCCGGCGGCATCCGCCGCGTCGGCCACGCGCGCAGGGGGCACCCGCATCCCCCTCAAGGGCGTGCGCGGCGCGGTCGCCGACAAGCTCTCCCGCAGCCGCCGGGAGATCCCGGACGCCACCTGCTGGGTCGACGCCGACGCGACCGAACTCATGCGCGCGCGAGCCGCGATGAACGCGCCCGGCGGACCGAAGATCTCCCTGCTCGCGCTGCTCGCCCGTATCTGCACGGCCGCGCTCGCCCGCTTCCCCGAGCTGAACTCCTACGTCGACACCGAGGCCCGCGAGGTCGTCCGGCTCGACCAGGTCCACCTCGGGTTCGCCGCGCAGACCGAACGCGGGCTCGTCGTGCCGGTCGTCCGGGACGCCCACACGCGCGACGCCGAAGCGCTGACCGCCGAGTTCGCCCGGCTCACCGAGGCCGCCCGTACCGGCACGCTCACGCCCGGGGAACTCACCGGCGGGACCTTCACGTTGAACAACTACGGCGTCTTCGGTGTCGACGGCTCCACGCCGATCATCAACCACCCCGAGGCGGCCATGCTCGGCGTCGGCCGGATCGTCCCCAAACCGTGGGTGCACGAAGGCGAGCTGGCCGTGCGCCAGGTGGTCCAGCTCTCGCTCACCTTCGACCACCGGGTGTGCGACGGCGGCACGGCCGGCGGCTTCCTGCGGTACGTGGCGGACTGCGTGGAACAGCCGGCGGTGCTCCTGCGCACGCTGTGACACGGGCGGGGCGCCTCGAAGGAGGACCCCCGAGCAAGACACGAGAGAGGCCCCTCGGGACATACTCGGGGGGTGACCGACAACGCCCCCGCTCCCGGGACGCCCGTGCCGTACGACGCCATCGTGCTGGCCGGCGGCGCCGCCCGGCGGCTCGGCGGCGCCGACAAGCCCGGTCTGCGGGTCGGCGGCCGGGCGCTGCTCGACCGGGTGCTCGCGGCTTGTGCGGACGCCGGGACGACCGTCGTGGTGGCCGACCGGCGGCCCACCACGCGGCCGGTGCGCTGGGTGCGCGAGGAATCGCCCGGCGCCGGACCGGTTGCCGCGCTGGAAGCCGGCCTGCGGCACACCACCGCCGTGCACACGGTCGTCCTCTCCGCCGACCTGCCCTTCCTTCGGCCGGCCACGCTGCGGAGCCTGCTGACCGCCCTCGGCGACACCGGCGCCGAGGGCGCACTGCTCACCGACGCCGACGGCCGCGACCAGCCGCTCGTGGCCGCCTATCGCACCGCCGCGCTCCGCTGCGAGCTGGCCGCCCTCGCGGCCGGACCCGACGGTCTGACCGGCCTGCCCCTGCGCCGGCTGACCGGCGCCCTCAGCCTCACCCGCGTCCCGGACCCGCTCGCGTCGTTCGACTGCGACACCTGGGACGACCTCGTCAACGCCAGGGCACGCATCAGGGAGCATGGGCACGTGTTGGATGAATGGATCTCCGCAGTCAAGGACGAGCTGGGCATCGACCTGGACGTCGACACCGGCGTGCTGCTCGACCTGGCCCGTGACGCCGCGCACGGCGTGGCCCGGCCCGCCGCCCCGCTGACCACTTTCCTCGTCGGCTACGCCGCGGCCCAGGGCAAGGGCGGCCCCGACGCGGTCGCCGAGGCCGCCCGCAAGGCGGCCGCGCTCGCGCTGCGCTGGGAGGAAGAGAGCAGCGGGGGCCCGAGCGTCCCGGACGCCGGATGACTACCCCCGGAACCCGGGCCGGAGCACCCGCAGAGGACAGCGACGACCTCGACGTCGAGGAGGCCCTGGCCCTCGTGAGGCAAGCCAAGGACGACCCCGCGGGCCAGGTCCCCGCTCCGGCGCCGGAAACCCACGGCGAACGGCACCGGGCCACCCCGTGGGCCCAGGCCCGTGAGATCGCCGCCCGCGCCGCACGTGCCCGGGTCCGTCGCGCCCCCGTCTCCGTGCCGCTCGGCGACGCCCTCGGCCTGGTCCTGGCCGCCCCGCTCGACGCGCTCACCGACCTGCCCTCCTTCGACACCTCCGCGATGGACGGCTGGGCGGTCGCCGGGCCCGGGCCCTGGGAGGTGCGCGACGAGGGCGTGCTCGCCGGACACGCGCAGCCCGAGCCGCTCACCGACGGCATGGCGGTCCGTATCGCCACCGGCGCCCGCATCCCGGCCGACACCACCGCCGTGCTGCGCAGCGAGCACGGCCGTACCGACACGCAGGGGCGGCTCCACGCCACGCGGGAGATCGTGCACGGCCAGGACATCCGCCCGCGCGGCCAGGAGTGCCGCAGCGGCGATCAGCTGCTGCCCGTCGGCACCCGGGTCACCCCCGCCGTCCTGGGGCTCGCCGCGGCGGCCGGATACGACACCGTCACCGCCGTACCACGGCCCCGTGCCGAGGTCCTCGTGCTCGGTGACGAACTGCTGACCGAGGGGCGGCCGCGTGACGGGCTGATCCGGGACGCGCTCGGCCCCATGCTGCCGCCCTGGCTGCGCGCGCTCGGCGCCGAGGTCGTCGCGGTGCGCCGGATCGGGGACGACGCCAAGGCCCTGCGCCGGGCCGTCACCGGCTCCGAGGCGGACCTCGTCGTCACCACGGGCGGCACCGCGGGCGGACCCGTCGACCACGTCCACCCCATCCTGGAATGCATCGGCGCCGAACTCCTCGTCGACGGCGTCAAGGTGCGCCCCGGCCATCCCATGCTGCTGGCCCGCACCAAGGACGACCAGCACCTCGTCGGTCTGCCCGGCAACCCCCTCGCGGCAGTCTCCGGCCTGCTCACGCTCGCCGAGCCGCTGTTGCGCACTCTGGCCGCCCACCCGGCCCCGGAGCCGTACACGCTGCCGCTCGGCGAGGCGGTGCAGGGGCATCCGCACGACACCCGGCTGATCCCCGTGGTGCTGCGCGGCGACCGTGCCGTACCGCTGCACTACAACGGTCCGGCCATGCTCCGCGGCATCGCAGCCGCCGATGCGCTGGCCGTCGTACCGCCAGGCGGAGCCCGGCAGGGGGAGGAGGCGGAGCTGCTGGACCTGCCGTGGGCGACCGCCGGAGTCGAGGTGTGTTTCACGTGAAACGTCCGGGCCGTGACGCAGGGCAGCGGGCTGGACCTCGTCGCACGTCCGGTGCTGCATGGGGTGAGTTGGGCCGGCGGATCACCATCGTGTGGGCGTGTTCGAGCGAGCGGGTCTGACCCGGGGACGGCATCTTCGGGGAGTAGCGTCACGGACATGCATGCGATCACGATTCCCGAACCTGGCGGTCCCGAGGCGCTGGTGTGGGCGGAGGTCTCCGATCCGGTGCCCGGCGAGGGCGAGGTGCTGGTCGAGGTGGTGGCCAGCGCCGTCAACCGCGCTGACATCCTGCAGCGGCAGGGCTTCTACAACCCGCCGCCCGGCGCCTCCCCCTACCCCGGCCTGGAGTGCTCCGGCAGGATCGCCGCGCTCGGACCCGGAGTGTCCGGCTGGGCCGTCGGAGACGAGGTGTGCGCGCTGCTCTCGGGCGGCGGGTACGCCGAGAAGGTCGTCGTACCGGCCGGGCAGTTGCTGCCCGTGCCCGAAGGGGTCGACCTCAAGCGGGCGGCCGCGCTGCCCGAGGTCGTCTGCACGGTCTGGTCCAACGTGTTCATGATCGCCCATCTGCGGCCCGGTGAGACGCTGCTCGTGCACGGCGGGTCCAGCGGCATCGGCACCATGGCGATCCAGCTCGCCAAGGCCGTCGGGGCCAAGGTGGCGGTGACGGCCGGTACGAAGGAGAAGCTGGAGCGGTGTGCCGAGCTGGGCGCGGACATCCTGATCAACTACCGCGAGCAGGACTTCGTCGCCGAGATCAAGCAGGCCACCGGGGGTACGGGGGCCGACGTCATCCTCGACAACATGGGAGCGAAGTACCTGGACCGCAACGTCCAGTCGCTCGCCGTCAGCGGGCGGCTCGCGATCATCGGCATGCAGGGTGGGGTGAAGGGGGAGCTGAACATCGGCACGCTGCTGAACAAGCGGGCCGCGATCAGTGCGACCTCCCTGCGGGCACGGCCGCTGAGTGAGAAGGCGGCGATCGTGGCTGCTGTGCGGGAGCATGTGTGGCCGTTGCTGGCTGGGGGGCATGTGCGGCCGGTGGTGGACCGCGAGGTGCCGATGGCGGAGGCGGCCGAGGGACATCGGGTGGTGGAGGCCAGCGGGCACGTGGGGAAGGTGCTGCTGGTCACGTCGTAACGCCGCGGGACTGGAGCGGTGCGGTGCCCGGTGTCGGGGGTGGAGTCGCCTGCCTGCCTGCGTCGGCCGGGCGCCTCCCCCGCTCTCGGCTTCGCTCGGGCCGGGGGCCCACCGCTCACCCGTGCCGCCCCAGCGGTACGACTGCCCGCAGCTGCGCAGGGGGTGGGTCAGTCTCTGCGGAGTTTGAGGCCCAGGAGGGCGAGGGCCAGGCCCAGGCCCATGAGGATCAGGCCGCTGCCCAGGGGGAGGATCTGCAGGACCGGCTCGGAGGGATTCGAGCCCTGGGGGGCGGCGTTGTGGGCCGGGGGGTGGTTGAGGCCGGCCTCGTCGGGGACGGTCGAAGCCGTCGGCGTCGTGGTCGGGAGGTTCGTGGTCTCCGGTTCCTCCGGCCGACCGATGCCGGGAGCCCGGGTGGGTGCCGGGTCGTCTCCGCCCTCGACTTCGGCCGCGGGACCGTCCGGTCGGCCCGGCCGGATCCGCCCCTCGCCTGCCAGGCTGCCCGCACGGGTCGGCCTGACGGCCGTGGGGCGGTACGGGGCGGAGACGGAATCAGAGGGTATGGGGGATATCGGGGAGATCGGGGATATCGGGGAGATCGGGGAGATGGGTGAGGGCCAGGGGGCTGGGGAGTCGCTGTCACCCTGATCGTCAACGAGACCGTGACCGTCATGACCGTCACCGTGGCTGTGCCCGCCCCCATGACCGTAAGCGTGACCATGACCGCGACTCGGACCGCGACTCGGACCGCGACTCGGACCGTGATCGGGCCCTGTGCCGCCCGGGGTCTCCGGAGTGGCGCCGTCCGTCGGTTCGCGGCCGCCGTGTGCCGAGTGTTCCGGGCGGCCGGGGCGGGCCGGGCGGCCCGTGTCCCCGGGGGCGGGGTGGCCCGCTTCGTCGAGGGTCGGCCGGTCCGGGGGGTCGGGGTCGGTGGAGCTTCCAGGGGCGGGTTCGGCGGCGTACGCGGTCGTGGCGTCGTCGGTGACGGTGTCGTACGCGGGCAGGGCCACCGCGAGGACGAGCAGCAGCCGTATGCAGCGGAGCGTGTTGCACAGCCATGGAGTCACGTCGGTGACCTCTCGAAGCCGGATGTCGTGATCGATGGGTGACCGGCAGGAATAAGCCTCACATTCCAGGGCGAGATGGGCATTTCAGATTGGGCCGTCGGGTCTAAACGGTGGATCAGCCCCACGAGGGGGCACCACGGTGATGAGGTGTACGGGTGCGAGAGAATGGCGGCATGGAGATGCCGAGGAACGAACGGTTGCCGGAAAACCCCCAGATCCTCGTCGTGGGCCAGGACGGGATGGCGCTCGGCGGCGGCAACGGGGACGACGAGTCCCGTGAGACCCCGCTGACGGAGCAGGTCGAACAGCCGGCCAAGGTCATGCGGATCGGCAGCATGATCAAGCAGCTCCTGGAGGAGGTGCGCGCGGCCCCTCTGGACGAGGCGAGCCGGGTGCGGCTGAAGGAGATCCACGCCAGCTCGGTGAAGGAGCTGGAGGACGGCCTCGCGCCGGAGCTCGTCGAGGAACTCGAGCGGCTCTCCCTGCCGTTCACCGACGACGCCATCCCGAGCGACGCGGAACTGCGCATCGCACAGGCGCAGTTGGTGGGCTGGCTGGAAGGCCTCTTCCACGGGATCCAGACGACGCTGTTCGCCCAGCAGATGGCCGCGCGGGCCCAGCTGGAGCAGATGCGCCGCGCACTTCCGCCAGGCGTGACGGGCCACGAGGGCGGCGATGACCACCGCGCCGCGGGCCGCTCGGGCGGGCCCTACCTGTAACGAGCCCCTACCGAGCGCCGTATGGCGAGGCGGGCGTACCCGTGACGAACGGAGCCCGGCACGGACACCGTGCCGGGCCCCCTCTGTCTCCTGACCGTCCCTTGCGGACGGCCGGTGTCAGGCGGGGTTGCCCGTCGAGACCGTGAGGTCGATCGTGCCCGGGTCCTTCTTGTCGACGTCCGTGCCCTCGGGCGGGAACTGGTCCAGGACGGTGTCCTTGCCCCAGGTGTTGTCGTCCTGCGAAGTGATCTTGTACTGCCAGCCCGCGGCCTGGAAGCAGGCCTTCACCGAGTTGATGTCCTTGTACCGGAAGTCGGGCAGCATGACCTTCTTCGTGTCGTTCCAGGACTCCGTCGGGTCTGTGCACTTGGTCTTGTCGATCACCCGGGTCCGGTCCGGTCCGCGGTAGCCCGCCGGCTGGGAGGCGGACGCCGAGGCGCTCGCGCCGCCGCTGCCGCCCTTGTCGCCACCGCCGCCGTTGTTCATCGTCAGCGCGACGATCAGGGCGCCGACCGCGACGAGCGACACCGCGACCGAGCCGATGATCACCGGCTTGTTGCTCTTTCCGCCGCCGGAGCCCGGAGCGGACGGCTGCGCGGCCGTCTGCGGCGAGATCGTGTAAGGCGGCGGGGTGGACGCGGCCTGCGGTCCGTAGCCCATCGGAGGCGGCGTCTGGTAGCCGCCCGGCTGCGGATAGCCGTAGGCCGGGGCGGGCGTCTGCGGCGTCTGCGGGACGCCGTAGGGGCCCGGCTGGTACGGCGTCTGGACCGGCCCGGGGGCCGCCTGGGCGTTCCGGTCGACCGGCGGGAACACCGCGGAGCCGACGCCCGCGCCGCTCTGCGTCGGCCCGGCGCCGGGCACGATGCTCGGCGCGGCGGCCTGCAAGGACGCGGCGACGCGCAGGCACTCGTCGCGCATGGCCTCGGCGGTCGGGAAACGCTCGTTCGGATTCTTCTTCAGCGCGCGGGCGACCAGCGCGTCCACCGCGGGCGGCAGCGCACGGTTGATCGAGGAGGGCGCGACCGGCTCCTCCTGCACATGCGCGTACGCGATCGCCAGCGGGGAGTCCGCGTCGAACGGCAGCCGCCCGGTGACCAGCTGGAACAGCATGATGCCGACCGAGTACAGGTCGGAACGGGCGTCCACGCCACGCCCGAGGGCCTGCTCGGGCGAGAGGTACTGCGGGGTGCCGACGACCATGCCGGTCTGTGTCATCGATGTCACACCGGACTGCATGGCCCGGGCGATGCCGAAGTCCATGACCTTGACCACGCCACGCTTGGTCACCATCACGTTGCCCGGCTTGATGTCGCGGTGGACCAGCCCCATCTCGTGGCTGATCTCCAGCGCGGCCAGCACGTCCGCGGTGACCTTCAGCGCCTTGTCGGCGGGCATCGCGCCGTACTGCCGGATGTCCTCCTCTAGGGCCGAGCCCAGCGGGCGGCCCTCGACGTACTCCATGACGATGTACGGGGTCGTCAGACCACCGAGATCGTCCTCGCCGGTGTCGAAGACCGACACGATGTTGGTGTGCGTGAGCTTGGCCACGGCCTGGGCCTCGCGGCGAAAGCGCTCGCGGAACGCCTGTTCCCGGCCGAGTTCCGTGTGGAGTGTCTTGATCGCGACCTGGCGGTCGAGCACGGAGTCGTACGCAAGGTGCACCGAGGCCATGCCGCCCTCGCCGAGCAGGTCCCGCAGCTGGTAGCGACCGCCGGCCAGCGACTGCCCCGCGTACCGGCCGTGTGCGCCGTCCTGGCTCATCTCTCCCTGTCCCCCACTGGCCGTCCGGCGCCTTCGCTCTTCGCACGGGCCTTGATCGACTGTGTCATTCCCGGCCAAGTCTGCCCCAGGGCACTGACACGTCAAGCTCGGTGCCCGTTCCGTGACCGTACGCGCAAGAAGCGTCGCGCAAGCGTTACAGGGGGCGTACGACCGGCACACAGAATTTGCACGACAGCGCGTGCTACAGGTTTCATGGCCGGTCAGGCTTCGGCCGGTTCCGGTTCCGGATCCGAACCGGTGGCTCACGCCGAGGCTGTAGCGTGGCCGACGGAGACCGTAACAACACCGCGCGCACCGCGGGCAGAAACGACGGCGAGGACTGATGGACCAGACGCAGCGCGCCCAGGGCCCGTCCGACCCCGAGGCGAGTGGCGGCGGTATGTCGGACGCGCCGGAGAACTGGGGCAACGGCGGGCTCGTCGGCGACGGCCGGTACCGGCTGACGCACCGGCTGGGCCGGGGCGGCATGGCCGAGGTGTTCGCGGCCGAGGACGTCCGTCTGGGCCGCACCGTCGCGGTGAAGCTGCTGCGCGCGGACCTGGCCGAGGACCCGGTCTCCAAGGCCCGCTTCACGCGTGAGGCGCAGTCCGTCGCCGGGCTCAACCACCACGCGATCGTCGCCGTGTACGACTCCGGCGAGGACTTCGTCGGCGGCCAGTCCGTGCCGTACATCGTGATGGAGCTGGTCGAGGGCCGCACCATCCGCGATCTGCTGCTGAACGCCGAGGCGCCGGGTCCCGAGCAGGCCCTGATCATCGTCTCCGGGGTGCTGGACGCGCTCGCCTACTCGCATCAGCACGGCATCGTGCACCGCGACATCAAGCCCGCCAACGTGATCATCACCCACAGCGGCGCCGTCAAGGTGATGGACTTCGGCATCGCGCGTGCCCTGCACGGTGCGTCGACAACGATGACACAGACCGGCATGGTCATGGGCACGCCGCAGTACCTCTCCCCGGAGCAGGCCCTGGGCAAGGCCGTGGACCACCGCTCCGACCTGTACGCGACCGGCTGCCTGCTGTACGAACTGCTCGCGCTGCGGCCGCCGTTCACCGGCGAGACCCCGCTGTCGGTGGTCTACCAGCACGTCCAGGACATCCCGACCCCGCCCTCGGAGTTCTCCGACGGCTGCCCGCCGGAGCTGGACGGCCTGGTCATGCGCTCGCTCGCCAAGGAGCCGGACGACCGGTTCCAGACGGCCGAGGAGATGCGCGGCATGGTCCAGTACGGCCTGCAGATGCTGTACGAGCAGGGCGGACACACCGGCACCTGGCACACCGGCCCGGTGGAGGCGCACGACGGCCGGCACACCCCGGCGGGCGGTTTCACGGGGACGACCGCGATGCAGCACCCGGGCGACTTCGGCTCCGGGACCGCGCAGATCCCCCAGCCGATCCTGCCGCAGCGCTACGGAGGCGACGACGGCGGGTTCGAGGGACACGGAAACGGGGGCAGCGGCCGCGGCAAGCTGTGGATCCTCGCCGTCCTCGCGGTCATCGCGATCGCGGCGGGCGTCGCGTTCGCCCTCAAGACCACGAGCCACGGCACCGGCACCGGCACCAATACCGACACCAAGCCGCCGGCGACGACGCACTCGACGTCCACGACGGGCCACTCGGACACCCCGACCCCGTCGGACAACACCACCGACCAGCCCACGGACACCAACACCGGCAGCAGCTCGGACTCGGGCTCGGGCGGTTCCGGCTACACCCCGTCGGACCCGCAGACGTCGCAGTCGCAGAGCACGGGCCCGACCGACCAGCCCACGGATCCGCAGACCTCCCCGTCGCAGTCCTCGGGCACCTCCAACGGCGGCACCACCACCGGTACGACGAACGGCGGCACCACCACCGGTACGACGAACGGCGGCACCACCACCGGTACGACGAACGGCGGCACCACCACCGGTACGACCAACGGCGGCACCACCACCGGCAACACCACGGACGGCGGCACGAATCTTCCCACCGGTTGAGGGACACCCACCCCACCTCCGACGGCGTCCCCGTGAGCGGTTCCCGCCAGGGAGCCGTCACTCGGTGAACGCGGCGCACACCGCGTCGTACTCGCGTGTCCACCACACCACGAGCGCCGACGCGGCCGGGAACTGACAGTCCGCGCGCGTGTCACCGCGTTCGTAGTGCCAGCGCAGCATCCAGAAGTCGTTCAGCCGCTCCCACCACACCCGGTGCACGGCCGCCGCCAGCTCGGTGGGGCCGGCACCGGCCGCGCGCCGGTACGCGCGCGCGTACGCGCGTACCTTCGGCAGGTCCAGGGCGCCCGCCGGGCGTACGAAGAAGATCGCCGCGGCGCGCACGGCCTCCTCGGCGCGGGGCTGCACACCGAGCCGGTCCCAGTCGACGATGGCCGCCGGGGCGTCGTCCCTGTAGAGCACGTTGAACGGATGGAAGTCGCCGTGCACCCAGCCCACCGAGGCGCCGCGCGGCGGGCGCCGGTCCGTGTGCTGCTCCAGGAGCGCCCGGCGTTCCAGCAGCCGGTGCCGGGCCAGCTCGTCGAAGGCGTCGGCGGGGCGGTGCCGGCGCACATGGGCGAGCAGGTCGTCGATGAGGGCGAAGGTGTCGGAGGGGTCGGCGCTCTCCACGGGGTGGGGGCTCGTGGCCGGGCGCGTGCGCCCCTTGGGTGGCATCACGCGCTCGAGGCAGGCGTGCACGGCGCCCAGGAGCGCCCCGAGGCGTGCGCTCTCCCCGCGCGTGAGCTGTCCGCCGTGCCGGTGCCTGCCGTCGATCCAGGGGTGCAGGGCGTAGGCGTGGCCGCCGACGACGGCGACCGTACGGCCCTCGCGGTGCGCGAGCGGTACGGCGACGGGGACGCCGAGGTCGGCCAGGCGCTGGGTGGCGCGGTGCCGGCGTTCGATGGCGGCCGGGTCGGCGGTGTCGGGGTCGAAATGGTGCTTGAGGAAATAGCGGCCACGGGTGGTGCGCAGCCGGTAGCCGCGGTTCAGCAGCCCCTGGTCCACCGGCTCACAGGTGAGGGCGGTACCGGCCGCGTACAGGCGGAGCAGGGCGCCCAGAGGGGGCGCGTGGGACACAAGGGGTGGTACACATGAGCGCGGCACGCCGCAGATGGTAGGGCACGAAAAATCGCCGTGAGCTGGGGCTTGTCACAGGCGGTCACCGGCGATCCCTTTCGGTCACGTCGTGAGCATGCCGTGGACTTTCTCAAATGTTTCCGCCGTTTCCGATCTTCTCGCCCGGATACGGATCACATAAGCGGCGCAGCCAGTGTCACACGCAAACAATTCGACTCTTCCCGTGACCCGGGTGAGCGGGTTAACGTTCCGTTGCTTCGGCGTTGAAGCAGGGCTGTGACCAGCACGCTTCCACACCTCCCCGATTTACTTGGAAATCCAAGCAAAATCGCAGGTCAGGTGGGGTTTCACAGAAATGTGGAGCACTGGGTAACGTGATGGTTGCAGGGCGCTCGCCGGGGCACCTGTCACGCCTGTACCCGGCCGAGTGGCACCCACCCCGTGCCCGGTGGTCGAAACAGGTGAGCCGCACTGGCCTACCGGCAACCCCGGGGGCCGGAACGACGGAGGAGCACACGTGACCGTGGACAGCAGTGCCGCGCGCAAGCCGCGACGCAGCGCCGCAGGCAAGGCCGGCACCACCGGCAGCAAGACCACCCGCACCACCCGCGCCGCCGCGAAGAAGAGCACCGAACCGGAGCTCGTACAGCTGCTGACGCCCGAGGGCAAGCGGGTCAAGAACGCCGAGTACGACGCCTACGTCGCCGGCATCACCCCCGAAGACCTGCGCGGCCTGTACCGCGACATGGTGCTCACCCGCCGCTTCGACGCGGAGGCCACCGCCCTGCAGCGCCAGGGCGAGCTGGGCCTGTGGGCCTCCCTGCTGGGACAGGAGGCCGCCCAGATCGGCTCCGGCCGGGCCCTGCGCCACGACGACTACGTCTTCCCGACGTACCGCGAGCACGGCGTCGCCTGGTGCCGCGACGTCGACCCGACCAACCTGCTCGGCATGTTCCGGGGTGTGAACAACGGCGGCTGGGACCCCAACAGCAACAACTTCCACCTGTACACGATCGTCATCGGCTCCCAGACGCTGCACGCCACCGGCTACGCGATGGGCGTGGCCAAGGACGGCGCGGACTCGGCGGTCATCGCCTACTTCGGCGACGGTGCCTCCAGCCAGGGCGATGTCGCCGAATCGTTCACCTTCTCCGCGGTCTACAACGCCCCCGTGGTGTTCTTCTGCCAGAACAACCAGTGGGCGATCTCCGAGCCCACCGAGAAGCAGACCCGCGTACCGCTGTACCAGCGCGCCCAGGGCTTCGGCTTCCCCGGCGTCCGCGTCGACGGCAACGACGTGCTGGCCTGCCTCGCGGTCACCAAGTGGGCGCTGGAGCGCGCCCGCAACGGCGAGGGCCCCACCCTGGTCGAGGCGTACACCTACCGCATGGGCGCCCACACCACCTCCGACGACCCCACGCGCTACCGGGGCGACGAGGAGCGGCTGGCCTGGGAGGCGAAGGACCCGATCCTGCGCCTTCGCCGGTACCTGGAGGCTTCAAACCACACGGACGACGGATTCTTCGCGGAACTCGAGGCCGAGTCCGAGGCGTTGGGTAAACGAGTGCGCGAAGCGGTCCGTGCCATGCCCGACCCGGACCACTTCGCCATCTTCGAGAACGTGTACGCGGACGGGCACGCGCTCGTCGACGAGGAACGAGCGCAGTTCGCCGCCTACCAGGCGTCGTTCGCGGACGCAGCTGAAGGGGGTCGCTGACATGGCCGAGAAGATGGCGATGGCGAAGGCCATCAACGAGTCGCTCCGCCGTGCCCTGGAGGAGGACCCCAAGGTCCTCGTCATGGGTGAGGACGTCGGCAAGCTCGGCGGCGTGTTCCGCGTGACGGACGGCCTGCAGAAGGACTTCGGCGAGAGCCGGGTCATCGACACCCCGCTCGCGGAGTCCGGCATCGTCGGCACCGCGATCGGTCTCGCGCTGCGCGGCTACCGCCCGGTGGTGGAGATCCAGTTCGACGGCTTCGTCTTCCCGGCCTATGACCAGATCGTCACCCAGCTCGCGAAGATGCACGCCCGCTCGCTGGGCAAGGTCAAGATGCCGGTCGTCGTCCGCATCCCCTACGGCGGCGGCATCGGCGCGGTCGAGCACCACTCGGAGTCCCCCGAGGCCCTGTTCGCGCACGTGGCCGGCCTGAAGATCGTGTCGCCGTCGAACGCCTCCGACGCGTACTGGATGATGCAGCAGGCCATCCAGAGCGACGACCCGGTGATCTACTTCGAGCCGAAGCGGCGCTACTGGGACAAGGCCGAGGTGGACCTCGAGGCGATCCCCGCCCCGCTGCACAAGGCCCAGGTCGTCCGCGAGGGCACCGACCTCACCCTGGCGGCGTACGGCCCGATGGTGAAGCTGTGCCAGGAGGTCGCGGCGGCCGCGGCCGAGGAGGGCAAGTCCCTGGAGGTCCTGGACCTGCGCTCGGTGTCGCCACTGGACTTCGACGCCATCCAGGCCTCGGTGGAGAAGACCCGCCGCCTGGTCGTGGTCCACGAGGCACCGGTGTTCTTCGGCTCCGGCGCGGAGATCGCCGCCCGGATCACCGAGCGCTGCTTCTACCACCTGGAGGCACCGGTCCTGCGGGTGGGCGGATACCACGCCCCCTATCCGCCGGCCCGCCTGGAGGAGGAGTACCTGCCGGACCTGGACCGCGTGCTCGACGCCGTCGACCGCTCGCTGGCGTACTGAGGAGAGGGTCGTGACGACGATGACGGAAGCGTCCGTGCGCGAGTTCAAGATGCCGGACGTCGGCGAGGGACTCACCGAGGCCGAGATCCTCAAGTGGTACGTCCAGCCGGGTGACACGGTCACCGACGGCCAGGTGGTGTGCGAGGTCGAGACCGCCAAGGCGGCCGTCGAACTGCCCATCCCCTACGACGGTGTGGTCCGCGAACTCCACTTCCCCGAGGGCACCACGGTCGACGTGGGCACGTCCATCATCGCGGTGGAGGTGGCCGGCGCGGCACCCGCGGAGGCCCCGGTCGAGCAGCCGCAGGCAGCTGCCGAGGAGCCCGGCGCCGAGCCGGAGGCCAAGCCGCAGGGCCGCCAGCCGGTCCTGGTCGGCTACGGCGTGTCGACGTCCTCCACCAAGCGCCGTCCCCGCAAGGGCCCCGAGGTCACGGTTCCGGCGCCGGCCCAGGCGATCCAGAGCGAGCTGAACGGCCACGGCCACGGCGCCGTCGCCGAGAAGCCCCGCCCGCTGGCCAAGCCGCCGGTGCGCAAGCTGGCCAAGGACCTCGGCGTCGACCTCGCCACGATCACCCCGTCCGGCCCGGACGGCATCATCACCCGCGACGACGTTCACGCGGCGGCCACGCCGAAGCCGGCGGAGCCGACGCCGACCCCGGTCGCCGCGGCCCCGGTGACGCCGGCACCGGCCGCGTCCTACGACGGCATGCGCGAGACCCGCATCCCGGTCAAGGGCGTCCGCAAGGCCACGGCGGCGGCGATGGTCGGCTCGGCGTTCACGGCGCCGCATGTCACGGAGTTCGTGACGATCGACGTGACCCGCACGATGAAGCTGGTCGAGGAGCTGAAGCAGGACAAGGAGATGCAGGGCCTGCGGGTCAACCCGCTGCTCCTGATCGCCAAGGCCCTGCTGGTCGCCATCAAGCGCAACCCGGAGATCAACGCGTCCTGGGACGAGGCCAACCAGGAGATCGTGCAGAAGCACTACGTCAACCTGGGCATCGCGGCGGCCACCCCGCGCGGCCTGATCGTGCCGAACATCAAGGACGCGCACGACAAGACGCTCCCGCAGCTGGCCGCCGCGCTGGGCGACCTGGTCTCGACGGCCCGCGAGGGCAAGACGTCCCCGGCCGCCATGCAGGGCGGCACGGTGACCATCACCAACGTCGGCGTCTTCGGCGTCGACACCGGCACGCCGATCCTGAACCCCGGCGAGTCGGCGATCCTGGCCGTCGGCGCGATCAAGCTCCAGCCCTGGGTCCACAAGGGCAAGGTCAAGCCGCGTCAGGTGACGACCCTGGCGTTGAGCTTCGACCACCGCCTGGTGGACGGCGAGCTGGGCTCGAAGGTGCTGGCGGACGTGGCGGCGATTCTGGAGGAGCCGAAGAGGCTGATCACCTGGGCGTGACGGTACCGGGCGGGTAGCCTCGAAGCGTTGAGGGGACGGCCGCAACTTCGATTTGCGGCCGCCCCCTCTTCTGCGAGGCCGGGCTGTCTTCTTCGAGGTGGTCTGTCAGCCCTGGTTCAGCACGTACACCGGCGCCCCGTCCTCGGCTCCGCCCCGGGAGTGGATGCAGGCGTGTTTCCGCAGCAGCCGCAGACATTCGTTGACGCGGTGCACCGAGAGTCCCGTACGGGCCGCGATCGATTCGAGCGGCTCGCGCAGCTCGCCCTTCTCCACGAGAACCGGGGCGATGACGACGGCCACGGTCCATACGTCGGCCGTGACGGAGAGGCGCTGCCGCCAGTCGGCCAGTACGGAGGCCGTGGTGGGCAGCGTTTTGACCTGCTCACCAGGTGTCCGAGGGGCCGGTACCAGGGCGTCGAGCCGGTCCGCGATCCGCTCCATCGCCCGGACCATGGCCTGCTGCACGGCGAGGGTGGCCCTCTGCGTGGCCGGCGTCTCGCGCTGTAAAGTCAGGTTTTCCTTCTGCAGAGCGAGGTTCTCCCTCTGCAGAACCAGCGTTTCCTCCTGCAGCTCGATGGATTTGCGCTGTCCGTTCGCCAGTTCCTCGTCCAGCTGAAGGTTGTGCGCCTCGAGCCGGACGATGGCCTCGGCGACCTGCTCGGGCATGGCGTACGCGATCGGAGCGCCCGGCTCGAGGGGCTGCACCTCGGCCTCTTCCAGGGTGTAGGAGCCCTCCCGCTGGACGGTCTCGATCACTTCGGCGGCCCACTGTTTGAAGGGGGCGCAGGCAGGTTTGGTGCAGGCGTTGACGAGGAGGATGAGACCTTGGAGAGAGATGACATTCAGGTCTCGGCGCCACTCCCTGCCTGCGGGAATGCTGAGACCGTAAGCTCCAGTTACGGTCTCGAGAATCTCTCGATGCCCTTCAGGCACATGGTCGGCGAGCGCTTGCCTCGAATTTGTGTGCCCCAGTTCCTTGCACACATCCACCGCCGGAAACCAGTGACTCCCGTCCGGCATGGTCAGCCTCCGCACACGGGCTCCGGTCGCCGCGTACACGAAGTCGCTGACGTCGATCGCCTCGTGCCGTTCGGACGAGTCGGGTCGCTTGCTGGGTTCGCTCATGTGAACCACCTCCGCTGCGGAACGTAGAGCGGAGGAATTCGAATATGCCAGCTGCAAGGATGATGTTCACGATTGAGGGTGAAGTTGGCGGAAAACTCCGGACACTGGAACTGGACGTCAGTCCTCGCCGACCTGGATGAGCACGGCGAACCGCCGGCCGTCGGTGCCGGCGACGAGGCCGTCGAAGGTGCAGGCGGAGACTCCCGTCCAGCAGCCGTCCAGCTCTGGATCGTGGTTGGACCACCAGCGGGCGTCGGGCCCGAGGAGCGTCACCACGCGACGGGGTGATGGCGTCCGCTTCGGACCGTCCCATGAAGCCGGCCCTCGACCACACAAGGCATTCGGCGGCCAGTCGGCCCATGAGCGGCTCCGCTCTTTCCGCGGTGAAGGGCTCCAGAGCCTCCTCGACCTGCTGAGCGGAGGCCGCTGGGACAACTCAGCGCAAGGACCGGGCACTTCAGCTCTTCAGCTGCTTCGGCAGACGGACCATGGCCCTCGGCGAACTCCCGTAGGAGGTCGCTGATCTTCTTCGCGGTGTCGAACAGAACGGTCACGACGGGGTGGGTGGCCGTCGGGCTGGAGGCACTGTCGTGCCCCCACTCGTAATTGCCCGTGTGCTTGCCCCAGGCCGTCGTGCCCCACAAGGAGCTGCAGAACTCGCGCATGGCGTCGTACCACTCGCTGTTTGTCTGCTGGGTGATGCCGCTGACCAGGGAGGTGAGGTTGCCCTCGGTCGTACCGAGGGACATCGTCATGTCCGCCCAGTCCTGAGAGAGCGAGTTGAGGTAGTGCTGTTGGGGAAAGGGATAGACCTCGGCGACCTTGCCCCAGCGGAAGGCGTCCTCCAGCAGAGGCCGCAGGACGTGCCATACGACATCCGGTATGTGCTCCAGCAGGGAGCGGATGAAGTCGTCGCCGCCGTCGTCGTCCCCCACTTCAGGTTCGGTACCGAGCCGTAGTGTGGGGGGTTGGTGATGACCGCCGGCGGTTGCTGTACCCGGGGCCGGGTTCTGCCGGAGGGGTCGTTGGCCGCCTCGGCCTTGGAGTAGTTGTTGGCGGTCGTGGCGAACCCGACGGCGGCGCCGCCGATACTGGCCACGCTGCTGGCCCACACCTCCAGGTAGCGGTTGCCGATCGCGACATAAGCCGTGGCAAAGCCCTGGGCCGCGGTGCCGTAGCCACCCGCGTCCGGGTACTTGTGCAGCTGCGTCAGAAGATTTCGAGCTGCCTTGTCGAACTGGGTCTGCTCCCCGGCGAAGCCGCCTGCGACCCGGTGCAGGTCGGACGGCTTGACGTCGATGGTCCCGCTCTGCGATGGGGTCGGCGTCGCCATCAGGCTGCGCCCCAGCCACGCAGTACCACACGGTGTGCCGCCGCGTAGTTGGCGTGGCCCGTCGTGACGCACGCATGCAGCCACTTCTGGGCCGCCTGCAGGTCCTGCGCACAGCGGTCCCACTCGTCCAGCTTCTCCACGAAGGTCTCGCGGGCTTCGCCCTTCCAGGACAGCACGACCGGTTCCACGCGGTCGTACAGATCGCCCAGCTGCCGTTGAGTTGCTTGAGGATGTCCTCCAGTTCGACGGCGAGTTTCGGGCTCTTTCGCGGGGAGGGGCCCGGACAGCCCCTGAGGGCGTGGTCAGACGGCTGTGCTGCCGACCTGTCCGGAGCCCGGAGCCGCGTCCGTCACGGAGCAGGCGAGGGCGTCAACTCCGCCCACACCGTCTTCCCCACGGCCAGTCTCTCAACGGCCCAACGCTCGGCGAGCGCCCTGATGATGAGGAGACCCCGGCCGAACTGCTCGTCCTCCGCGGCTACACGACACTCCGGCAGGCGTTCGCCCCTCGGGTCCGTGACGGCGATGCGGAGCGTGGTGCCGCGCAGGGAGGTCTCCATGCGGAAGTGCCGGTCCCTGAGGCAGCCGTGCAGTAAGGCGTTCGTGCACAACTCGCCGGTGAGCGGGGCGGCGTCCGCCGCGAGGGCGGGGAGTCCCCAGAAGACGGCGAGCCGGGCGACGTGGTGGCGGGCTCGGGGGACGTTTCTCGGGTACGGCGTGTAGGTGACGGCGTCGAAGCGGTCGTACTGCTTGGGGGCGGGGAACGGGCAGGCGTCGGACATGCGGGGACCTCCGGGTGCGGGGACGGGCCAGTGGGGTGGCTTCGCCGTACGGGCAGCACGGTGCGCTTCCGCCGACTGGTGGCGCTCAGTTGCGGCTTCGACACTGAAAGTAGCCATGTCGCGGTTTGCTGTGCAACCCGTCCCGGGGAAATCCGTCTCCGATTCTTGCGATGAGTGATCGGTTGCTTGCAGACTGGCACCGTGGTCGCAGACGAGTTCAAGCGTGGGAACCGCATGTCCACTGTGCTGGCACGGAAGTTGGGCGGGGAGTTGCTGCGACTGCGTGACGAGGCAGGCCTGACTCAACCGCAGGCAGCGGAAGCCCTGTCGGCGACCGGAACGAAGGTCGCCAAGATGGAGCGGGGATGGGTGCCGTTCCGGGATCCGGACATCCACGTCCTGTGTGACCTGTACGGCGTGACCGACCCGAAGGTCGTGGAACGGCTCCTGAGTCTCGCCCGCACGGACCGGGAGCGCCGTAAGGCAAAGGGCTGGTGGAACCAGTACCCCGAACTCCGGTCACTCGTCGAGTACGTGGCGCTCGAGGACATCGCCACCGGCATCAGGACGTGGCAAGGCGCCTTCGTGCCAGGGCTCTTGCAGACGCCGGACTACGCCAGGGCACTAGCTGTGGGGAACGCCGACTGGGACGACCCCGACGAGATCGAGAGGTTTGTCGAGGCCAAGGTCGCCCGGCAGGACCGGCTCGCGGACGGTGAGCCGCTCACTCTGTGGGCGGTGGTGGGGGAAGGCGCGCTACGGCAACTCGTGGGCGGACGTGAGGTCATGCGCGCGCAGCTGGCGCACCTGGTGGACGCAACCCGGCTGCCCAACGTGAAGCTGCAGGTGGTGCCGTTCATCGCGGGCTCTCACCCAGGGATGACCAGCGCCTTCAGCATCGTGTCCTTCGCCGAATCCGGCGCGATGGACGTGGTCTATATGGACACGGCCTCGTCTACGCTGTGGCTGGAGAGCGAGGAGGACGCCGACCGCCACAACGCCAGGTTCGAGCGGATCGCTCGGTGTGGGCTCGCTCTTCGCGATTCCACTGCCCTGATCGAACGTATCCGCAAGGAGCTGTGAGCCGTGCCGCCCTTCGAGTTCACCAAGTCCAGTCACAGCAGCGGTAATGGTGAGTGCGTCGAAGTCGCCCGCAACATCCCCCACACCGTCGCCGTCCGCGACTCCAAGAACCCCCTTGGCCCGATACTCACCCTGAGCCCCGCCGCATGGGCCCGCTTCGCAGGTCACCTTGCTCGCAGCCGGTGATCTCAACTGCCGTAGATCTACAGAATGGTAACGGGGGAGAAGACCGCCGCCCGGCATGCGAAACCCAAAGCGGAGGCGGTGGCGGGCTGGGCCTCGGCGCGGGGCTGTGCCGGGGTGGTGGGGCACAGCACGGCGGGGACGGCCCTGACGACCGTCGCCGCATCGCTGGCACTTGGTCTCGTCTGTCTGGTGGTGGGCAAAGCGCTGAAGATCGGCGAGCTTCGGCGGGTTCCCGGATTCCGCCGGCATCGGGCGCCTGCCTCTCCCTGACCGCCCGCCCTGACGTCGTATCAGGGGCGGGTCGGGGTGGTGTCGGGGACGTCACCGATGGTGGTGGAGTGGCTGCGGCGGCACGCTGGTCACATGACGAAATCCGTGGCTGCTCGCCCCAGTTCCTCTTCCGTCCGCCGTGTCGCCGCCGTCGCCGGCGTCGCCGCTCTCGCCGGTACGGCGGCGGTGTGCGCGCCGGGTGTCGCCTACTCCGCGCCACGCGCCGCCGCGGCGACCGCGACCGATTTCGGTGACTGTCCACCCCTGCCCGACGGCGTCGACCCGGCCCGATGGAGATGCGAAGTGCACACCGCGGCCCCGCGGTTGATCATCGGCAAGGTCACGGTGAGCCTGGCCCCGATCACCATGACGCACGCCGAAGGCCCGATGCCGGACGGCGGCAACGGCCAGGTGTGGGGTGCGATGCACAGCACTCCCACCGCCATACCGGGTGGACTGACCGGCACACCCGCGGGCGACCGCGCGGCCGTCCTGGGGCTGGCGATACAGCCGGAGTACGGCGGCCGGTCCGACTTCTACACCGGGCAGTTCAGCCTCCGCTTCCGGCTCCTCGGCCCGCTGGTGCCGCACGGCTGCACGATCGGCGCGGGCGAACCCGTCGACTTCCGGCTGAAGCGCTCCGGCCCTTCCAAGTGGGTCTCCCAGGACCCTCCGGTGATCGAGTTCTCGGCGTACGACGACACCTTCACCGCCCCGGCCGCCGAACACTGCGGACCCCTCACCGGAGCCCTCAACCGACGTCTCGGCCTGCCGGCGGCCGAAGGCAACCTGCTGTCGTACGACGCCTCGTACACCTTCAAGACCTACGACCAGCTCCCTGTCAGAGACGACGACAGGGAGCAGAACGGAGGGAACCTTTCGCACTGACGCCGACTCCTGACCCGGCGACGCGGGCCCGACGGGGGACCGCACCGGCCCGAGAGGGGTCAGGCATGGCACCGCACACCGACCGTCCAGAACGTCCGCTGCCGAAGGACGGGCGTGCCGAGCACCGCATGCTGGACGTGCGCTCCACCCGGCTGCATCTGGCCGAGTACGGCGGCTCCGGCACCCCGCTGCTGATGCTGCACGGCTTCCCGCAGCACTGGTACGCCTGGCACAAGGTCGCCGGGCAGCTGTCCGACGGGTACCGGCTGCTCTGCCCGGACCTGCGCGGCTTCGGCTGGTCGCAGATCACGCGCCGCGGCTACGACATGGACAGCCTGGCCGAGGACGCCCTCGCACTGCTCGATGCGCTCGGGCTGGCGCGGGTCGGACTGGTCGGGCACGACTGGGGAGCGCATCTCGGGTTCCGGCTGTGCCTGAGGGCGCCGGAGCGGTTCACCGGCTATCTCGCGCTCAACATGACCCACCCCTGGCCCCGGCACCGTGCGGTCCTCCCCAACCTGTGGCGACTGTGGTTCACCGCGTTCGTCGAGTACCCGGTGCTCGGGCGGGCCGTGTTGCGGCACTGGCCCGGCTTCACCCGCTTCCTGCTGCGCCACCAGGTCGCCGATCCGGCGGCCGTGTGGACGCCGGCGGAGATCGCCGAGTACGCCGCCGCCACCTCGCGGAGCGCCCCCGCCGTGCAGTCCCTGTTCTGGCAGTACGTCCTGCACGACATCCCCGCGCTGGTACGGGGCACCGCGCGGCGGCAGCGGCTGACCGTGCCGACGCTGCTGCTCGGCGGGGAGCGGGACAACGTGGTCGTGCCGTCGATGCTGGCGGGCGCCGAGCCGTACGCCGACGAGCTGCGCGTGCGGCTGGTGCCGGGGGCCGGGCACTGTCTGCCGCAGGAGCGGCCGGAGGAGGTGGCGGAGGCGATCCGCGAACTGTTCACCCCCTTGGCAGAGGAGGTCTAGCGCAGCTCCGCCCGCCCGGCGACCCGGTCGACGAACGCCCGTCCGCGCCGTTCGCCGAGCAGGCGGCCGTAGAGCCGCTGGGCGGGGCGCAGGGCGGTGGGGCGGGTCGCGCCGAGGACGGCGAAGCGGGTGCCGCCGGCCTCGGGGGCGGCCGCCATGCCGCCGACGATCAGCCGGGACTGCATCAGGCACCAGCCGGGAGAGAGCCGTACCTCGAAGGACTCCCTCAGGCCTGAACGGCCCACCGCCAGCGCGCGTTTGCGCTCCGCGTCGCCGGGCGGCACGCGGAACTCGCGCAGGAACGGGACCAGATGGGGCAGTTCCGCCTCCAGGTCGGCGGCCACCGCCCACACCCGGTCGTACGGCAGCGCCAGATGCTCCTCGGCGTACAGACCGGCGTGCAGCCCCGCGGCCAGCACGCGCAGCCGCAGCACCGGATCGGAGGAACTCATCGTGACCACGCCTTCCGAAAGGAGGAACGGGCCCGGCTCAGCCGGGACTTGACGGTGCCCTGCGGTACGCCGAGCAGGGCGGCGACGGTGGCCTCGTCCAGGCCCTCCAGCTCGCGCAGGACCAGCACCGCCCGGTGCCGGACCGGGAGCCGGGCCAGTACGTCGCGCACGTCGGCCGGCACCTCGCCGTCGGCGTCCGCGCGCAGTCCGCCGAGGCGGGCCAGGTCGGCGGGGTCGGCCGGGTCCTCGGCGGAGGTGCGGCGGGCGACCCGGACCGCCTCGCGCACCGTGGCCGTACGCACCCAGCCGTAGAAGGCCTGCGGGTCGCGGAGTGTGCGCAGGCCCTTGAAGACGGCCAGCAGCGACTCCTGTACGGCGTCGGCCACGTCGTGCGGGGCGATCGGACGGCAGAGCCGGGTCACGTACGGGGTGACCAGCGTGAGCAGTTCGTCCATGGCCAGGGCGTGCCCGCCCTGTGCGGCCCGGACCAGTGCGGCGGCCGTGTCCCAGGGTGCCGCCCGGCCGTCGTCCTCCCCCTGGACGCACTGGGGGTTCTGGATGTCCATGGCCGGCTCAGGCCCGCCGCCGCAGCGCGTTCAGCAGGGCCGCGCCGCGCTCGGCGTCGTCCACGCTCACGGCGAAGTCCGTACGGCGGCCCTGGGGCCGTATGACCAGACAGTCGCCGGCGCGGAGCATCACCGTCGTGCCGAGCCCGCTGAGGCGGTAGCCCCAGCCGCCGACCTGGGAGGGCTGCCGGCGCTCGGCGCGGGCGGACTCGATGGCGGTCGGCGACCAGCGGCGGGCGGGCCAGCCGAGCGGTCCGAACGACACCTCCAGGCCCGCTTCCGACACCTTCGCCTGGACCGAGGAGAAGAGGGCTCCGGCGAGCGATGCGGTGGCGCAGCCGGCGCACAGCACGAGCAGGACGGTGGGGTCCGCCAGGCCGGCGACCAGTGCCGCCAGTGCGCCGACGGCGATCAGACCGGTCAGCGCGGCCACCAGCTGCAGCCAGGGGTTGGCCGCGCGGGAGAACCACACGAGCTGCTCGCCCTCGGAAAGTTCCAGTGCCGGGGTCGGGGCGGATGGCGTGGTGGAGGTGGTGCGGATGGTCAGCCACCAGGCCACCACGCCGGCGACCGCAGCCAGGGCCACGGGAAGCACGACCCCGGGGACCGAGTCGCGGGCCTCGTGCCAGTCGGTGCGGTCGAGGTTGGCGCGGACGACGGAGGCCTGCGCGCCGATCAGCACCGCCGCCGTGGGCGCCAGCGCGATCGCCCGCCAGGGGCGTGCGGCCGGCCAGGACGGGCGCCATCGCACGCTCAGCGCGAGGGCGATCAGCAGCCAGACGCCGGCCGGGAACAGGGAGGTCTCCCACAGCGGCATCGAGCCGTCGGGGGCGGCACCCCCGCTCCAGTGGGTCGCCAGCCGGTCGGGCAGCCGGCCGCGCGCGGCCCAGGGCAGAGCCGCGAGCAGCGCCGCGACGGCCACCGTGGACCCCGCGAGCCCCCAGCGCGCGGTGCGGCTCCGTGCGCCTGCCAGGTCGCGGTCGGTCCCGTTCCGGGCGCGGTCGTTCCCGGTCTGGTGCCGGTCGTCGCCGTCCCGGTCGTCCCCGTCGGTCATGTCGTCATCCCCCGGATCATCTCGATGAGGTCGGTGCGGCTGTAGCCGAGCCGGGATGCCTCCGCGACCAGCTCACGCACCCTGATGTCCAGTCCGGACCGCCGGGCCGCCCCCTCGGCGACGGTGATCCCGCGGCCGCGGCGGAACTCCAGCAGACCCTCGTCCCGCAGTTCGCGCAGGCCGCGCAGGACGGTGTTGACGTTGATGTCCAGGGCCGTGGAGAGATCGCGGGCGGAGGGCAGCCGGTCGCCGGCGCGGCACTCGCCCTCGGCGATGGCCCGCCGGATCGCCGCCGCGACCTGCTCGTGCAGGGGGCGGGTGTCGGTCTTGTCCAGACGGATCAGCATGGTGCCAATGAAACTAGCACCATCAGCTTCATTGCGCACCCGGGCAGCAGAACGGGCCCGCCGCGCGATGCGGCGGGCCCGTCGGGTGTCCGAGCGTCTGCGAGAGCGTCAGCCGAGCCTGGCGAAGGCGTAGTTGAGAAGCTTCGTGGCGTCCGTTGCGCGCTGTGCGTACGTGGTGGAGGCCAGAACGGTGCCGATGACGGTCTTGCCGTTGCGAGTGGCGGCGAAGACGAGGCAGGCGCCGGCCTCGGGGCCGGAACCGGTCTTCACGCCGATCGCGCCGCTGTAGCTGGAGAGCAGCGTGTTCGTGTTGGTCCACGTCTGCATGGTGCGGGTGCTGCCCGTCTTGGTGATCGTCTTCGCGGTGTACGCCTTCGTCTTGACGATCGCGCGGAACGTGTTGTTCGTCATCGCGCTGCTGGCAAGCTTCGTCAGGTCGCGCGGCGTCGAGTAGTTGTTTCCGTTGCCGATGCCGTCGAAGGAATCGAAGTGCGTGTTCGTGAGCTTGAGGCTCTTGGCGGTGGCGTTCATCTTGCTGATGAAGCTGCTCACGCGTGCGGCGCGGGTGGAGCCGGAGCCGTACGTATCGGCGAGCGCGTAGGCGGCGTCGCAGCCGGACGGCAGCATCAGCCCGTACAGCAGCTGGCGGACGGTGACCTTGTCGCCGACGATCAGGTGCGCCTGGGACGCGTTGTTCGCGACGACGTAGTCGCTGTACGCCTTCTGGATCACCACCTGCTTGTCGAGGTTGAGGTTCGACTGCGCGAGCACGACCTTGGCGGTCATGATCTTGGTGGTGGAGCCGGTGGAGCGCTTGTAGTCCGCCGTCTTGTTGTACAGCGATGCACCGTTCGCGTTGTTCATCACGAATCCGCCCTTGGCCACGATCGAGGGCGTCGTGACGGCCTGAGCGGGCGCAGCGGTGAGGGCACCGGTCGCGAGCAGCGCGCCGGAGGTGACGGCAACGGCGGCGGCTCTGCGGAGACGTGAGGTACGGGTGCCCTTAATGCCGGTAATCAAAGTGATATACCCCGATTGTGTTGAATGCCCCTGAAGTGCGGCCGAGTTGAGGTGGCAGAGCAGAGGGCCGCACGTGTGAGACACGTAAGTAGCACAGAAGGTTGTGCGGTCGCTGCGGGGTTCCCTGGTTACAGATCCGTCACGTCCGGATGCTGGACGACGCCGCCTCATGCGTACGTGTTGTATCTATCCTGTGGGCATGAAGACGGCCGTACAGCAGCCCGCCCGCCGGGACCCCAAGCCGGCGCCCGCCACCGACCGTGTGTACGCCCATGTCAAGCAGGGCGTCCTCGACCGCCGCTACGAGGGCGGCACCCTGCTCACCGAGGGCGAGCTGGCCGAGGCCGTCGGGGTCTCCCGCACGCCGGTGCGGGAGGCGCTGCTGCGGCTGGAGGCCGAGGGCCTGATCCGGCTCTACCCGAAGAAGGGCGCGATGGTCCTGCCGGTCTCCGCGCAGGAGATCGCGGACGTGGTGGAGACCCGCCAGCTCGTCGAGGAGCACGCCGCACGCAAGGCCGTACCCGCCCCGCCGGGCCTGCTGCAGCGGCTGACGGAGCTGCTGGAGCTGCAGAAGACGCAGGCCGCCGCCGGTGACCTGGCCGCGGCCGCGGTGACCGACCGCAGCTTCCATGCCGAGATCGTGCGCAGCGGCGGCAACGAGATCCTGTCCCGGCTCTACGACCAGCTGCGCGACCGGCAGCTGCGGATGGGCGTCGCCGTCATGCACTCCCACCCCGACCGGATCGCCAAGACGCTCGCCGAGCACGAGGAGATCCTGAACGCGCTGCGCGCCGGGGACGCGGAGGCGGCCGTCGCCGCCGTCCACCGGCATGTCAGCTGGTTCGAGCACCTCGCCCGAGGTGAGGCCCGATGAGCGCTCCGGCGCGCAACGTCACCCTCCCGGGTGATCCTCCGGGCGGCCGACGCGCCGTCGCCGTGTGGTCCATAGGCGTCGCCGTCTACTTCGTCGCCGTCATCTTCCGTACCTCACTGGGCGTGGCGGGACTGGACGCGGCGGACCGCTTTCATGTGAACGCTTCCGCCCTGTCGACGTTCTCCATCCTCCAGCTGCTGGTCTACGCCGGCATGCAGATACCCGTCGGCCTGCTGGTCGACCGGCTCGGCACCAAGAAGGTGCTGAGCATCGGCGCCGTGCTGTTCACGGCCGGGCAGCTGGGCTTCGCCTTCTCCCCGTCCTACGGCACCGCCCTCGCCTCCCGCGCCCTGCTGGGCTGCGGTGACGCGATGACCTTCATCAGCGTGCTGCGGCTCGGTACCCGCTGGTTCCCGGCCCGGCGCGGACCGCTGGTCGCGCAGCTCGCGGGGCTGGTCGGCATGGCGGGCAACCTGGTCTCCACCCTGCTGCTCGCCCGGCTGCTGCACGGTGTCGGCTGGACCCCGGCGTTCGCCGGGAGCGCGCTCGCGGGTGTCGTCGTCCTGGTGCTGACGCTGCTGTTCCTGAAGGACCACCCCGAGGGGCACGAGCCCGAGCCGGCGCCGCACCAGGGCGCGGCCTACGTCCGCCGGCAGATCGCGGCGGCCTGGCGGGAGCCCGGCACGCGCCTCGGGCTGTGGGTGCACTTCACCACCCAGTTCCCGGCGATGGTGTTCCTGCTGCTGTGGGGCCTGCCGTTCCTGGTGCAGGCGCAGGGGCTCAGCCGGGCCACGGCCGGTGAACTGCTCACCCTGGTCGTGCTGTCCAACATGGTGATCGGGCTCGTCTACGGCCAGATCGTCGCCCGGCACCACGCGGCGCGGCTGCCACTGGCGCTGGGCACGGTCGGCGCGACGGCACTGCTGTGGGCCGCGACGCTGGCCTGCCCCGGTGCGCATGCGCCGATGTGGCTGCTGGTGGTGCTGTGCACGGTGCTGGGGGCGTGCGGGCCGGCCTCGATGCTCGGGTTCGACTTCGCGCGGCCGGCCAACCCGCCCGAGCGCCAGGGGACCGCGTCGGGCATCACCAACATGGGTGGGTTCGTCGCCTCGATGACGACGTTGTTCGCGGTGGGCGTGCTGCTGGACGCGACCGGGGACGACTACGACGTGGCCTTCAGTGCCGTGTTCGTCCTGCAGGCGCTCGGGGTGTCCCAGATCCTGCGGCTCCGGGGACGGGCGGCCCGGCGTGAGCGGGAGCGGTTGGTCGCCAGCCGGGTGGAGACGGTGCACGTGCCGGCGGCCTAGCTGTTCTCGCCCGCCCGCGCACCGCCCGTTCCCGGTCGGCCGGCGGACCGGACAACCTGCCCGGTGCTCGCCGTCGGCGGATTCCCGGCGTCGTGTCAGCTACGGCGTCACCGCGAAGTTGCGCAGGATCGCCGCCGTCAGATCCGGGTCACCCTCGGCCTTCACCCTGTCCGCCGCCGCCTCCGGTGTCATGCGGCCGCAGGCGAGGCGGACGTAGGTCTCCCAGTCCAGGGTGAGGGCCGCGGCGGGGCCGAGGGCCGGGGCGGTTTCCAGGGTGCCGCGGCCCTGGATGTCGATGCGGATGGTGCGCAGGAACTCCACCGGGCCGTGCACGTCGAAGACGATGGCCGAACTGCGCGGTGCGTCCGCGTCCTTCGCGACCACCTTGGGGAGTGCCTCCAGGAGGACGTCCCGGACCACGTACGCACCCGGCGAGTCCAGGTTGCCGGGGCGGCCGAGGGCCGTGCGCAGGTCCTGCTCGTGCACCCACACGTCGAAGGCGCGGGAGCGGTAGGCCTGTTGCAGCGTGATGTCCTTGCCCAGCGGGCCGCGGACCGTGGTGCCGGGGTCACGCGACTCGTTGCGCAGCTGGCGGTTGCGGCGGATGACCGTGTACTCCAGCTCGGCCGTCATCTCCGGCGCCGTGTGGTGGCGGCGGACGTCGACCTGCATCTCCATGTACCGCTGGTGCTCGGTGGTGACGTGGAAGAGGTCACGCGGGAGGGAGTGGATCGGGCGCGGGTCGCCGAGCAGCTCGCAGTCCATGCCGATGACGTGGGACACGATGTCCCGGACCGACCAGCCCGGGCAGGGGGTCCGCCGGTTCCACTCGCCCTCCGCGAGCGACTGGACCATCTCGGATATCGCTTCGATGGAGTGCGTCCAGGCGTCGGCGTAGGGCTGGAGGGTGGGATGCAGACTCACGGAACGGGACCCCTCGGCGGTCGGTACACGGGCAGGTTGTGGCGGCGTTGCCAGCGGGCGGCGGCGGCACTTCGGCGGGTGTCTGGGAGGCTAAGTTACGCTGCCTGCAGGCACCCCGGCAGTGCTTTCGTGTGACGATCGTAGGCCTGTGTGGGCTACTCGAATGCCAGGACGGTGGTAGTGTGCGCGCCTCGCTGATCCAGATCGCCGTGAACGAGGACGAATCGGTCGACACCCGGCGGCGGCGGGTGGCCGCCCTGGTCCGGGAACAGGCCGGTGCCGACCTGGTGGTCCTGCCGGAGCTGTGGACCACCGGCGCCTTCGCCTACGAGGAGTTCGGCCGCGAGGCCGAGCCGCTCGAAGGGCCGACGTACGAGACGATGGCCAAGGCCGCGAGCGACGCGGGCGTCTGGCTGCACGCGGGGTCGGTTCCGGAGCGGGCCGCGTCCGACAGCGGCTCCGCCGCGGGCGAGGGGACGCTCTACAACACCTCTCTCGTCTTCTCCCCCTCCGGTGAGCTGGCCGCCGCCTACCGCAAGATCCATCGCTTCGGCTTCGACAAGGGCGAGGCCGTACTGATGGGCGCCGGGCGGGACCTGGTGACGGTCCGGCTGCCCGGGACCACGCTCGGCGTGGCCACCTGCTACGACCTCCGTTTCCCCGAACTCTTCCGGTCACTGGTCGACGCCGGTGCCGAGACCCTGGTGATCCCGGCGGGCTGGCCCGAGCGGCGACGCGCGCACTGGACGCTGCTGGCTCAGGCGCGGGCGGTGGAGAACCAGGCGTTCGTGCTCGCGTGTGGAACGGCCGGGACCCATGCGGGAGTTCCCCAGGCGGGTCACTCGATCGTGGTCGATCCGTGGGGCGAGGTGCTTGCCGAGGCGGGTCCGGACGAGGAGGTCCTCACCGTCGACTTCGACCCGGCGAGGGTGACGGCCACCCGCGAGCAGTTCCCGGCGCTGAAGGACCGCGTCCTGGGCCTGGAGCCGCCCCGGCGCTAGCGGGCCTCGAGCGGCCTTTCACACCCCGTCAGTCCTCCTCGTCAGTCTTCCTCAGTCTTCCTCCCGCTCCTTCTGCGCCAGGTGGATCACGCACACCGCCACCGCGATCAGCAGCGCCGGGTCCGCGTCCTCGCGCACGATGTCGACACCGTAGGTGTCCCTCAGGGACAGGAAGCGGCGGGAGATCACGGCCAGGAGTTCGCCGTCGTACTCGATGGCGAACTCGTGGTCGAGGATCCTGCCGCTGACGTCCAGCACGGTGCCGTCGACCAGGGACACCCGGTAGTGGTGGCGCAGCAGGGACAGCCGTTTGCGCCTGATGGTGGCCAGGCCCTCGCCGTCCCGCTCGATCACCATGGTGTCGCGCAGCGCGAACATCTTCTGGTGGATGTCGATCAGCACGCGCCCGTGGGCGTCCTTCAGCTGGAAGGTGTCCCGCAGCCGCATGGCCTTGCCGTCGACGAGGAAGACCTTCCGGCCGTGCTCGTCCTCGATCCAGTAGTCGTCGCCGATGCCGAGCAGCCGGTCGTGTACGAGGAGTCTCATGCGGGTACCGTTCCCCGTCGCGCGCTGGTCATCACGGTGCGGCCCGTCCGAAGGCGCCTGCGCCTGCTGGTTGTGTTCATCAGGACCTTCCGGACCGGGCCGCCTGCCGGTGGCGCCCGTCAGGACCCGCCGGCCCGAACCGCCTCCGGTACGCCGACGGGCTGAGCCCCGTCTCCCGGCGCAGCCGGGCCCGCAGGTTGGCCGCCGTACCCAGGCCGCTGCGGGCCGCGACGACGTCCAGGCGCTCCTCACCCCGTTCGATCAGCCGGCACGCCAGCGCCACCCGCTCCCCGGTGAGCCAGGCCAGCGGGGTCGTACCCAGCTGGGCGCGGAAGCGGCGGTGCAGGGTGGCGGGGCTGACGGCGGCGCGGGAGGCGAGGTCCGCCACGGTCAGCGGCTCGCCCAGCCGCTCCTGCGCCCAGGCCAGCAGCGGGCCGAGCGATTCGTCGGGCACGTCGGGCACGGGCCGCTCCACGAACTGCCGCTGGCCGCCGTCGCGGTGGGCGGCGAAGACCAGGCGCCGGGAGACGGCGTTGGCGAGTTCCGCGCCGTGGTCGCGGCGCCACAGGTGCAGCCCGAGGTCGAGTGCGGCCGCACTGCCGGCGGCGGTGAGGATGCCGCCCTCGTCCACGAAGAGGACGTCGGGCTCCAGCAGCACCTGGGGATGCAGCTCCCGGAAGGTGTCCGCCCACATCCAGTGCGTGGTGGCCCGGCGGCCGTCGAGCAGCCCGGCCTCGGCGAGAGCGAAGCTGCCGGTGCAGAAGCTGACGATGCGCGCCCCTCGCGCGTGCGTGCGCCGGATGGCGTCCAGGACGTCGGCGCCGCGCGGTACGACGTTGTCGGGGCGCCCGGGCACGACGAGGGTGTCGGCCTCCTCCACCGCCTCCAGGCCGGGTACGCCGGTCAGGGTGAAGAACCCGTGGTTCATCCGGATCCCCGGGGTGGGCGTGCACAGCGTCACCGTGTACAGCGGCCCCTGACCGCCCAGTTCGGGCCTGGGCAGTCCGAACAGTTCGGTCGCGACGCCGACCTCGAAGGGGTTGGTGCCCGCGTCCACGATCACGACGACCCGGTGCGGAGGCACGGCCTGGTCCGGCGGCTGAGAGGATCCTTGCGGCATATGCAATTCCTAGCACTCGTGCGCCGAGCGGGCCGGCCCGAGGATGACGGCATGAGCAGCGAACCGATCTCCCTGGACAAGGCTCTGGCCTCCTTCACCGAGTGCTGGAGCCCGCGCATCGTCGCCACCGTCAACGACTACGACGTCCGGATCGCCAAGTTCGAGGGCCGGCACGTCTGGCATGTGCACGAGGACACCGACGAGTTCTTCCTGGTGCTCGACGGCGAGGTCCACCTGGGCCTGCGCGAGCCGGCGGGCGAGCGCACCGTCGTCCTGACCAAGGGCTCGGTGTTCACCGTGCCGCGCGGCACCTTTCACAAGCCGTCCGCGCCCCGCCGGGCCGAAGTCCTCCTCTTCGAGCCCACCGGCACCCTCTCGGTCGGCGACCGGCACGAGGAGGTTCCCGGCCACGTGGACGTGACCACGGGCCACGCCCTGCCCTGACCGGGGGTCTCGACCCGGCGGGCGCGTGTGTCAGACGCCGTAGCCGTCGGTGTAGCCGTCGTCGCGGTAGTGGTGGTGATGGTGCGGTTCCTCCTCCACCACCGGCGTCGGCGGCATCACGACGCGCCGGCGTCGTGCGATTCCGCTGAACGTCGCGACGCCGATCAGGCCCACGGCCATCAGGATCACGCCGACGACGTCGAGGTTGACGCCGCGCATGTGCCAGTCGGTCGCGAATGTGAGGATGGCCCCCACGGCGATGAGGATGATGCATCCTCCGAGCCCCATGAGAAGTCGCCTCCCCTTTCGGTTCCGGAATCTCCGGTGCCGTCCGGGTACCCGGCGAGGTTCCGGCTAGCCCCCGACTAGCCCTCCAGAAAAGCCGTCAGGGCGTTCGCCAGCAGGAACGGGTCGTCGGCGCCGCACAGTTCACGCACGCTGTGCATGGAGAGGATCGCCACGCCGATGTCCACGGTCCGGATGCCGTGCCGGGCCGCGGTGATCGGGCCGATGGTGGTGCCGCACGGCATGGAGTTGTTGGAGACGAACGACTGGAAGGGGACGTCCGCCCTCTCGCAGGCGGCGGCGAACACCGCGCGGCCCGAACCGTCCGTGGCGTAGCGGTTGTTGACGTTGACCTTGAGGATCGGGCCGCCGTTGACCCGGGGGTGGTGTGTCGGGTCGTGCCGCTCGGCGTAGTTGGGGTGGACGGCGTGGCCCGTGTCGGAGGACAGGCAGACCGTGCCGGCGAAGGCCCGGGCCCGGTCCTCGTACGAGCCGCCGCGCGCGAAGACCGAGCGCTCCAGCACGCTGCCGAGCAGCGGGCCGTCCGCGCCGGTGTCCGACTGGGAGCCGTTCTCCTCGTGGTCGAAGGCGGCCAGCACGGGGATGCGGGTGAGCGGGGCGCCGGAGGTCGCGACGGCGGCCAGGGCGGCGGCGCCCGCGTGCACCGACAGCAGGTTGTCCATGCGCGGACCGGCGACCAGGTCCCGGTCGCGGCCGAGGTAGGCCGGGGCCTCCACCGGGTGTGTCATCAGGTCCCAGCCGGTGACCGAGCCGGCCGCGAGTCCCGCCTCCTGCTCCAGGAAGGCGATCAGATCGCCGTCGCCCACATCGTCGCCGAGGCCCCAGACCGGCTGCAGATGACGCTGCTTGTCGAGCTTGAGTCCCTCGGTGCTGACCGAACGGTCCAGGTGGATGGCGAGTTGGGGCACGCGCAGCAGCGGCCGGTCCACGTTGACCAGGACCGAGGAGCCGTCGCGCAGGCTCAGCCGGCCGGCCAGGCCCAGGTCGCGGTCCAGCCAGGAGTTCATCAGCGGGCCGCCGTAGATCTCGACGGCGACCTGGCGCCAGCCGTGCGCGCCGCTGTCCGGCCGCGGCTTGATCCGCAGGTTCGGGGAGTCGGTGTGCGCGCCGACGATGTGGAACGGCGTGTGCGCCTCGGCGCCCCCGGGGACGTACCAGGCGATGATCGCGCCGCCGCGCAGCACGTACTTGCCACCGCTCGAGGAGTCCCAGGCGTCCGTCTCGGCGACCTGCCTGAAGCCGGCCTTCTCCAGCCGCTCGGCGGTGTTCGCCACGGCGTGGTACGGCGACGGGCTCGCCGCCAGGAAGGACATCAGGTCGTCGGTGTGGCCGCGGTCGAAGCGGGCTGGTGCGCTCATGGGTTCACCTTAACGACGTGCACGGGCCCGCTCCCGGAAAGGGAGCGGGCCCGCACAGGGAATCCGCAGGAATCCGCGAGTACCTTCTAGAACGCGGCCTCGTCCAGCTCCATCAGGTCCAGCTCGACGCCGGAGGCGACCTTGCGGGCGAGGGTGACGCCCGGCAGGACGTTCGCCGCGAAGAACTTCGCCGCGGCGATCTTGCCGGTGTAGAACGCCTGGTCCTTCGCGGAGGCCGTGGCCAGCTTCTCGGCGGCGATCGCGGCGCCCTTCAGCAGCAGGTAGCCGACGACGACGTCACCGGAGGCCATGAGCAGGCGGGTGGTGTTCAGGCCCACCTTGTAGATGTTCTTGGTGTCCTGCTCGGTGGCGGCGAGGTCGGTCAGCATCAGGCCGACGATCGCCTCCAGCTCCACGGCCGCCTTGGCCAGGTGCTCGCGGGCGCCGGCCAGCTCCTCGCCGCCGGTGCCCAGCGCCAGGAACTTCTTGATGTCCTCGGCGAGGGAGTTCAGCGCGGCGCCCTGGTTGCGGACGATCTTCCGGAAGAAGAAGTCCTGGCCCTGGATCGCCGTGGTGCCCTCGTACAGGGTGTCGATCTTGGAGTCCCGGATGTACTGCTCGATCGGGTACTCCTGCAGGAAGCCGGAGCCGCCGAAGGTCTGCAGCGACTGGGCGAGCTGCTCGTAGCCCTTCTCGGAGCCGTAGCCCTTGACGATCGGCAGCAGCAGGTCGTTCAGCGCGTGCTCGGCGGAGGCGTCCTCGCCGGCCGCCTCCTTGACCTGGATCGCGTCCTGGACGGAGGCGGTGTACAGCACCAGGGCGCGCATGCCCTCCGCGTACGCCTTCTGCGTGATCAGCGAGCGGCGCACGTCCGGGTGGTGGGTGATGGTGACCTTGGGCGCGGACTTGTCCATGAAGTTGGCCAGGTCCGGGCCCTGGACGCGCTCCTTGGCGTACTCCAGGGCGTTCAGGTAGCCGGTGGACAGCGTGGAGATCGCCTTCGTGCCGACCATCATGCGGGCGAACTCGATGATGCGGAACATCTGGCGGATGCCGTCGTGCTTGTCGCCGATGAGCCAGCCCTTGGCGGGGTGCCGGTCACCGAAGGTCATCTCGCAGGTGTTGGAGGCCTTCAGGCCCATCTTGTGCTCGACGTTGGTGGCGTAGACGCCGTTGCGCTCGCCCAGCTCGCCGGTCTCGAAGTCGAACTCGTACTTCGGGACGAGGAAGAGGGAGAGGCCCTTGGTGCCGGGGCCGGCACCCTCCGGCCGCGCGAGCACGTAGTGGAGGATGTTCTCGGACATGTCGTGCTCACCGGAGGTGATGAAGCGCTTCACGCCCTCGATGTGCCAGGAGCCGTCCTCCTGCTGGATCGCCCTGGTACGGCCGGCGCCCACGTCGGAGCCCGCGTCGGGCTCGGTGAGCACCATCGTGGAGCCCCACTGCTTCTCCACGGCGATCTTGGCGATGTGCTTCTGGACCTCGTTGCCCTCCTCGAAGAGGATGCCGGCGAACGCCGGGCCCGAGGAGTACATCCACACGGCCGGGTTGGCGCCCAGGATCAGCTCGGCGTAGGCCCAGATCAGGGAGCGCGGCGAGGTGGTGCCGCCGATCTCCTCGGGCAGGCCGAGCCGCCAGTACTCGGAGTCCATGAAGGCCTGGTAGCTCTTCTTGAAGGACGCCGGGACCGGCGCGGTGTTGGTCTCCGGGTCGAAGACCGGCGGGTTGCGGTCGGCGTCGGCGAAGGACTCGGCCAGCTCGTTCTCCGAGAGGCGGGTCAGCTCCTCCAGGACGCTCTTGGCGGTGTCGACGTCCATCTCCTCGAACGGGCCGGTGCCGTACACCTTGTCGCGCCCCAGTACTTCGAAGAGGTTGAACTCGATGTCGCGCAGATTCGACTTGTAGTGCCCCATGACGACGGCTCCGTAGAGGGATCGGCGAGGCACTGACTCCTCGCACCTAGTTCACGTACCAACAAGTAGCTACGATGATGCTACCCGCCGGTAATAAGAAGCAACCCCTGCCGGTGCAAGTGTGAGAAGGGTCTACTCCGGCGTGTCCTCCGCCCGCTCTCCATAAATACGTCCGGCACCCGCTCCGCCCCCGTCCCTCGGTAGTCTTGCGCCCATGTACGGATACGGCCAGCCCATGGACGGTGGCGCCGCCCAGCAGCAGTACGCCCCGCCGCAGCAGCAGATGCCGGGCGGTGTCGGCGGGTACGGCCAGCAGCCGCCGCTCTACCCGGAGCCGTCCCCGCCCTCGCTCGCGGACGCGGTGCGGGCCTTCACCACCGGGCAGATGTCCGCCGAGGACTTCCAGCAGATCTTCGCCACGTCGAAGGTGTACTGCCCGCGCGGCGACACCCCCGGCTTCCTCGCCCTGCACAACACCCAGCAGCCGGTGATCCCGATGTTCACCTCGCTCAAGGAGCTGCGCCGGTACGCGGGCAAGGAGTCCAAGTACTTCGTGATCACGGGCGCGGAGGTCATCGATCTGCTCCCGACCGGCTACGGCTTCGTCCTGGACATGGAGGGCGAGCACCGGATGGTCTTCGACGCGAAGGCGGTCGAGCAGATGGTCGACTTCGCGATGCGCCGTATGTACGGCTAGGTGCCGCCGCTGCGCGGACGGCGCCTGAGTCCCGCGCGCCTCGCACACCCCTGGGCCCGGAGGGAATTCCCTCCGGGCTCGTTCTGTTGGGGGTGGCAGAAAGTTCAACGCTCAACTAAAGTGAGCGCACAAGGAGGTCCGACCCATGCCTGCAGTGACCGTTGAGAACCCGTTGACGCTGCCCCGTGTGACCGCTCCCGCCGACGCCGTGGCGCGTCCGGTGCTGGCCGTCTCGACCGCTCCGAGCGGGTTCGAGGGCGAGGGCTTCCCGGTGCGCCGGGCGTTCGCCGGGATCAACTACCGCCATCTCGACCCGTTCATCATGATGGACCAGATGGGCGAGGTGGAGTACGCGCCGGGCGAGCCCAAGGGCACCCCGTGGCACCCGCACCGCGGCTTCGAGACCGTCACCTACATCATCGACGGCACCTTCGACCACCAGGACAGCCACGGCGGTGGCGGCACCATCACCAACGGCGACACCCAGTGGATGACGGCCGGCTCCGGCCTCCTGCACATCGAGGCGCCGCCGGAGTCGCTGGTCGTGTCCGGCGGTCTCTTCCACGGCCTGCAGCTGTGGGTGAACCTCCCGGCCAAGGACAAGATGATGGCTCCGCGGTACCAGGACATCCGGGGCGGCCAGGTCCAGCTGCTCACCACCCCCGACGGCGGCGCGCTGCTGCGCGTGATCGCCGGTGAGCTCGACGGCCACGAGGGTCCCGGCATCACGCACACCCCGATCACGATGATCCACGCGACCGTCGCCCCGGGCGCCGAGGTCACCCTGCCCTGGCGGGAGGACTTCAACGGCCTCGCCTACGTCCTCGCGGGCCGCGGCAGCGTCGGTGCCGAGCGCCGGCCGATCCACCTGGGCCAGACCGCCGTGTTCGGCGCCGGGTCCGCGCTGACCGTCCGGGCGGACGAGAAGCAGGACTCCCGCACCCCGGACCTGGAGGTCGTCGTGCTCGGCGGGCAGCCCATCCGGGAGCCCATGGCGCACTACGGTCCGTTCGTCATGAACACCAAGGAAGAGCTGATGCAGGCCTTCGAGGACTTCCAGAAGGGCCGACTGGGCACGATCCCCGCGGTGCACGGGATGTCCGCGGGCGGTATGTGACCTCTCCGGCCCATGAGAAGGGGGACAGGCCGTGGATCTGCGGATCCGACGGCCTGTCCCCTTTCACAAAGAGGTCACCCTCGCAAGCAGGTCACCAGCAGAGCGAGCTGATCGTATGGGTGTCGCAGACGTGGGACCCTCCCTCCCCGGCGGAAGCGGCGGGGGCCGCGAGAACCGTGAGGAGCGCGGCGGCGAAGAAGGCGGCAAAGTGTCGCATGTGAGTGATCCTTCCTGGGTCCTCCGGCAAGACGTGTGTCTTGGGGGAATGCCCTCAGGCTTGCCCAGATCGTCACAGCGCGCATCTCGAAGGAGCACGGACGGTGATCAGGCTCCTCCATCGCCCCGCAGGGCCGGGTGAGTCACCGTCACCCGGCCGGGCCGCCCACACAGGACAGCCCCGCCGGGGTCATGGTCCGCTGGACGCGTGCAGCTCCTGCCCGACCCCGTCCGACGTGTCGCCGCCTGGTGTGCCGTGCTTCTGCTCGTCGCCGGGGTGGGGTGGGTCGGGGTGCGGCTGTGCGGGGAGTTCCGTACCGCCGTCACTCCGGTGCTGCTCGCGCTGCTCGGCACCGCGCTGCTCGGGCCGCTGTACCGGCGGCTCGTGCGGACCGGGGTGCAGGCGTCGGTGGCGGCCGGGCTCACCTGTGTCGCCGTCGTGGCCGTCGTCGGCGGTGCCGTGTACATCGTCGTCGCCGCGCTGGTCGACACCGGCGACCAGATCATCGCCTCGCTGCGGGACGCCGCCAAGAGCGTCGCACAGCACTTCGGGGCGGTCGGCACCGGTCTCGACGACCTCGCCGCCAACTCCCGCAAGCTGCTGAGCAGGTTCGGGGGCACGGCCGCGGCCAACGTCATCAGCGGGGTCAGTGTCGTCGGCGAGTCCCTCGCGATGGCCGTGCTCGCCCTGCTGCTCGTCTTCTTCTTCCTGCGCGACTCCCACCGGGCCGTGGAGATCCTGCGGGCGGTCGCGCCCGGCGGCACCGCCGACACCGTGGAGGCCGTCGCCCGGCGTGCCTTCGAGGCGGTCGAGGGCTTCATGCGCGGTACGACCCTCATCGCGCTCATCGACGCCGTGTGCATCACGGTCGGCCTGCTGGTCCTCCAGGTGCCCGGCGCGGTGGGGCTCGGCGCGCTGGTCTTCGTCGGCGCCTACATCCCCTACCTCGGTGCCTTCCTCTCCGGCGCGGTGGCCGTCCTGGTCGCCCTCGCCGACCGCGGCTTCGTCATCGCGCTGTGGGTGGTCGGAGTCGTCGTCGCGGTGCAGGTGCTGGAGGGGCATGTGCTGCAGCCGGTCATCCAGAGCCGGACGGTGCAGATGCACCCGGCCGTGGTGATGGTCGCCATCACCGCCGGGGCGTCCGTCGCCGGCATCCTCGGGATGCTGCTCGCGGTCCCGCTGACCGCGGCCGCCTTCGGGGTCGTACAGGAACTGCGGACCCGTTACGCGGCGCCCTCCGAAGCACCGCCGTCCGGCTCCTCGCCCTCCTCTGCACCGCCTTCCGACCCCTCGCCGCCCGGTGCCTCCCCCGCCGGCGCCCCGCCTCCCGCCACGCGCCCCCCGGATACGCCGCCCTCCGCCACGCGCCCTTCTGACACGACGCCGCCCGCCACGCCCCCCACCGGTACGTCACCGTCCGCCACGCCCCCCGACTCATAGAGCTCGAACCAGATGCTCTTGCCCTCGCCTCGCGGGTCCACCCCCCAGGCGTCCGCGAGGAGTTCGATCAGCATCAGGCCGCGGCCGGAGGAGGCCAGTTCGCCGGGTCGGCGCCGGTGCGGCAGGTCGTCGCCCGCGTCGGTGACCTCCACCCGCAGCCCACGCGCGCCCGCCTCGCCGGTCACCTCGGCGAGCAGCAGCGCGTCGGCGTCGGTGTGGACGAGGACGTTGGTGACCATCTCGGAGACCAGCAGCACCGCCGAGTCGACCTGCTCGGGCGAGGCCCAGTCGTGGAGCAGTTCGCGCAGGTGCCGGCGGGTCTCGGAGATCCGGTCCGGCTCGTCCTGCGCCACCGACAGCAGGGTGCGCCGTACGGCGGGCCGGACGGCCCCGTCCAGCAGCCGGCACAGCAGCACCAGGGCGATGTCGTCCTCACGGCGGTCGGAGAGGGGACCGGTGGTGTGGTGCGAGGACGGGCCGTGCACACCCTGCACCAGCGCGTCGGCCAGCGACTCCAGGTCGGCCTCGTCGTTTTCCGGGTGGGCCTCCAGGATCGCGCGCAGCCGGCGCCAGCCGCTCTCCAGGTCGTGTCCGCCGGTCTCGATCAGGCCGTCCGTGCAGAGCATCAGCGTCTCGCCGGGCTCCAGGGTGAACCGGGTCGTCGGATAGTCCGCGTCCGGGTCCACGCCCAGCGGCAGCCCGCCCGCCGTCGGCCGCATCATCACCGTGCCGTCGGCCATCCGGATCGCCGGGTGCGGGTGCCCGGCACGGGCGATCTCCAGCATCCCGGTCGCCGGGTCGGCCTCCGCGTACACGCAGGTCGCGAAGCGGATGTCGGTCATCTGGTCGTCGTGGGTGATGCCGTGCAGGAACCGGGAGGCGCGGGAGAGCACGGCGTCCGGGCGGTGGCCCTCGGCGGCGTAGGCGCGCAGGGCGATGCGCAGCTGGCCCATGAGGCCCGCGGCGCGTACGTCATGGCCCTGGACGTCCCCCATGGCCAGCGCGAAGCGGCCGGAGGGCAGCGGGATCATGTCGTACCAGTCGCCGCCGACCTGGAGTCCGCCGCCGGTCGGGATGTAGCGGGCGGCCACCTGCATGCCGGGGATCTCCGGGCCGAGCGAGGGCAGCATGGAGCGCTGCAGGCCCTCGGTCAGCTCCCGCTCCGACTCGGCGGCCTCCGCCCGGGACAGCGCCTGGGCGAGCATCCGGGCCACGGTCGCCAGCACGGCCCGTTCGTCCGGTGTGAACGCCACCGGATAGGCGAAGGCCGCCATCCAGGCGCCCATCGTGCGGCCGCCCACCGTCAGCGGCAGGAAGGCCCACGAGCGGCGGCCGAAGCGCCGGGCGAGCGGCCAGGTCGCCGGGTAGCGGGCCTTGTACTCCGCCGGAGAGGACATGTACACCGCGCGGCCCGTGCGGACGACCTCGGCCGCCGGATAGTCGGTGGTCAGCGCCATGTGCGAGAAGGGGCCCATGTCGCCGGGCTGGTGCCCGTGCTGGCCGATGATCGTCAGCCGGTCGCCCTCCACCCCGAACACCACGAGCCCGTCGGGGGAGAAGCCGGGCATCGACAGGCCGCCGGCCACCCGCAGCACCTCGGCAGTGGACCGTGCCTCCGCCAGCGCCCGGCCCGCGTCCAGCAGGAACGCCTCCCTCGAGCGCCGCCAGTCGCCGGTGACCGCGCTGCGGGCCGCCCGGGTGCCCGGCGTCGGCTCGGTGACCTCCTGCAGGGTGCCGATCAGCTCGTACGCCCGCCGCTCGGGGTCGAAGGACGGTTTGGACCGGCTGCGGACGACCCGCAGGATGTTCCCCTGCTCGTCCATGATCCGGATGCGCACCTCGGCGAGCGTGCCCTCGTCGACGGCCAGCGGAACCACCCCGGTGATCTCGTTCCAGTCCTCCGGGTGCAGCCGGGCACGGGTCTGGACCTCCGTGAGGGTCGTCGCCTCCGGGGGCAGCCCGAGCAACCGCGCCGCCTCCGCGTCCACGGTGACCAGTCGGGCGGCCGTGTCCCAGTGCCACAACCCGGTCGCGAGGGCGGCGAGGACGTCCCCGACGGACGGAAGGGGCTCGCCTGTGCGCATTCGCCCACTTTAGGAATATCTGACCGATAGCTGCCACCGTAGGAACAGAGGATCCCGCGCCTTCCCCGCTCGGAGGATCCTCCAGTGCGGGGGCACGGGAAAAGGGTGGGGAGCCGAGCTGGGGGTGCCCGGTACCCTTGGGGTGGCCTAGGCCGTACCCGCCTGGCGACACCCGATCCGCAAAGACTGGATGAACGACGATGCATCGGTACAGGTCCCACACCTGCGGCCAGCTCCGCGCCTCTGACGTCGGCACCGACGTCCGGCTGAGCGGCTGGCTGCACAATCGGCGCGACCTGGGCGGCATCCTCTTCATCGATCTGCGCGACCACTACGGCATCACCCAGCTGGTCGCCCGCCCCGGCACGCCCGCGTACGAGGCCCTGGACACGATCTCCAAGGAGTCCACGGTCCGCGTCGACGGCCGCGTTGTTTCACGTGGAACCGAGAACATCAACCCCGACCTGCCCACCGGTGAGGTCGAGGTCGAGGTGGCCGAGGTCGAGCTGCTGGGCGCCGCCGCGCCGCTGCCGTTCACGATCAACACCGAGGACGGCGTCAACGAGGAACGCCGCCTGGAGTACCGCTTCCTGGACCTGCGCCGCGAGCGCATGCACCGCAACATCATGCTGCGCACCCAGGTCATCTCGGCGATCCGGCACAAGATGGCCGCGATGGGCTTCAACGAGATGGCGACCCCGATCCTGTCCGCCACCTCCCCCGAGGGCGCGCGCGACTTCGTGGTCCCCTCGCGCCTGCACCCCGGCAGGTTCTACGCGCTGCCGCAGGCCCCGCAGCAGTTCAAGCAGCTGCTGATGATCTCCGGCTTCGACCGCTACTTCCAGATCGCGCCCTGCTTCCGCGACGAGGACGCCCGCGCCGACCGCTCGCCCGGCGAGTTCTACCAGCTCGACGTCGAGATGAGCTTCGTCGAGCAGGAGGACGTCTTCCAGCCGATCGAGAAGCTCATGACCGAGCTGTTCGAGGAGTTCGGCGGCGGCCGGCATGTCACCTCCCCCTTCCCGCGGATCCCGTTCCGCGAGGCGATGCTGAAGTACGGCTCCGACAAGCCGGACCTGCGCGCCAAGCTCGAACTGGTCGACATCACCGACGTCTTCGAGGGCTCGGGGTTCAAGGCGTTCGCCGGCAAGCACGTGCGCGCGCTGGCCGTCCCGGCCGTCCAGGACCAGCCGCGCAAGTTCTTCGACCAGCTCGGCGACTTCGCCGTCTCGCTGGGCGCGAAGGGCCTGGCCTGGGTCCGCGTGGGCGAGGACGGTTCCCTCTCCGGCCCGATCGCGAAGTTCCTCACCGAGGACGACGTCGCCGAGCTGACCAAGCGCCTGTCGCTGGCCCCCGGCCACGCCGTCTTCTTCGGCGCGGGCGAGTTCGACGAGGTCTCCAAGATCATGGGCGCGGTCCGCGTCGAGGCCGCCAAGCGCGCCGGCCACTTCGAGGAGGGCGTCTTCCGCTTCTGCTGGATCGTCGACTTCCCGATGTACGAGAAGGACGAGGAGACCGGTGCCATCGACTTCTCGCACAACCCCTTCTCCATGCCGCAGGGCGGCCTGGAGGCCCTCCAGACCCAGGACCCGCTGGACATCCTGGGCTGGCAGTACGACATCGTCTGCAACGGCGTCGAGCTGTCCTCCGGTGCCATCCGAAACCACGAGCCGGAGATCATGCTCAAGGCCTTCGAGATCGCGGGCTACGACCGCGAGACCGTCGAGGAGAAGTTCGCGGGCATGCTCCGCGCGTTCCGCTTCGGCGCCCCGCCGCACGGCGGCATCGCCCCCGGCGTGGACCGCATCGTCATGCTCCTCGCGGACGAGCCCAACATCCGCGAGACGATCGCCTTCCCGCTCAACGGCAACGCCCAGGACCTGATGATGGGCGCCCCGACCGAGCTGGAGGAGGCCCGCCTGCGCGAGCTGCACCTGAACATCAGGAAGCCGCAGCCGAAGTAGTACGGCACAGGAGCCAAGGGCGAGGCCCGGAACCCGGCGTGGGGTTCCGGGCCTCGCCGTCGTCAGTCCCCGTCCTCCGCGTCGGGCGACGCGCCGTCCTCCAGCAGGCGCTCGGCGATGTCGTCGGACCACTGCTGGGCCCAGGCGCGCAGGGCGGTGACCTCGGCCTCCTGCAGGCCGTACCGGAGGAAGTCCACGTCGGCGTAGAAGTCGGTGCCCGTCAGCCGGGACTGCAGCGTGGGCAGGTCGAACGGGTCGTGGGCGTGCCGGCGGCCCAGCTCCTCCAGCTCGGGCAGGGAGAAGCGGCCGGCCGCGGCCCGCGCGTCGATCAGGTCGACGGCCGCGCCCCGGTCGTACAGCGCCCGGATCTTCGTGCCGACGGCGTCCTCCAGGGAGAGCGCCGGGCCGTAGGCGGTGAGGTCCGGCGGCTGCCAGAAGGCCTCCTTGTGCAGCGCGAGGGCGCACGGCTCACCGGTCGGCGGGTCGGTGACGGTCAGCTGCGCGGTGAGCGCGGAGACGGCACCGGCCCGCACCTGCCGGCCTCGGGCCTCCAGGGCGGCGCCGACCGCGGCGGCGATCCGGTCCATGCCCTCGGAACTCTCGGTGGCGAAGTCGAGGTTCGCGTGCGGACGCGCCACCAGACCGTGCGCCTCAAGGGCATATCCACCGGCGAGCACCAGCCCGTACGGACCGCCCGCGGTGACGGCGTCGGCGAGGAGCCGGTGGTGGGGTTCGGGGACGTTCAAGATTTTTTCCGGGTTCCTGTCACACGGGCGCGGGCTCAGGGTTCAGAGAGGTGACCGCACTTCTTCGATCGCTCGATGCTCGATGGGAGCCTCTCATGCGTACCGCTCAGATCGTCGTCACCCTGCTCGCCGCGCTGATGGCCGGTTTCTCCGGTGCCGTGCTGCTGCTGCGGGCCCAGTGGATCGTCAAGGCGCTCACCGACTACCGGGTGCCGCAGTCGTGGTGGACCCTGCTCGGCGTGGCCAAGGCCGCCGGGGCGGTGGGGCTGGTGGCCGGGCTGTTCGTGCCGGTGATCGGGGTGCTGGCCGGGATCGGGCTGGTCCTCTACTTCCTCGGCGCGGCCGTCACCGTGGCCCGCGCCCGCTGGTACTCCCACATCCCCTTCCCGCTCGTGTACGCCGCCCCCGTCGTCGGCGCGCTCGTCCTCGGGTACGCCTCCTGAGCCGGAGATTCTTAACCCGAGGCTCAACTTCCTTGCGGGCGGCGGCCGCTGAGGAGTCGTCAGGCATGTTCAGCACACCCTTGAGGACTCCTCCGTGGCTGCTCCCTCCCACCGCCGGTCTCTCCGCAGGCGGCGCACCCTCGCCGTGTCCGCCGCCGTCGTGGCCGCGGGCGTCGGTGCCGGGGGTGTTCGTGATGAACGCGAACGCGACCGCCCCCGACCTCTACCACCAGACGCTCCCCGCCAAGGACGGCTGGGCCGCCTCCGGCACCGGGACCACCGGCGGCTCGAAGGCCGACTCCGCGCACACCTTTACCGTCTCCACCCGCGCCCAGCTGGTGAAGGCCCTGGGCTCCGCCTCCGACACCACGCCCCGGATCATCAAGGTCAGGGGCACCATCGACGCCGACACCGACGACAGCGGCAGGAAGCTCACCTGCGCCGACTACGCGAAGGGCACGGGCTCATGATCGCACCGCGGGTCAGGCTTCGGCCCGGTCCGCGGTGGTCCCCGCGTCCTCGGCGAAGAGGTCGTCGACGCTCTCCGCGTGGGGCGTCCGGTCCAGCCAGCGGATGAGGAGGCCGGGGTCGGTGCAGCCTGCGATGCGGTCCCGGGCCTCCTTGGGGACGGAGATCCCCTGTGCTTCGAGGAAGCGAAGGATCGCCTTGGCCTCGCCCTTGGCCTGGCCTTCCAGATAGGTCTCCTCCAGTCGGGCCGGAGTGTCTCCCAGGCCGATCTCGGTGAGGAGCTCCGGGCTGTCCACGCCTTCTCGTTGGCGCTTGCGAACGCGCAGAGGCCCGGAAACCTGGCGTTTCCGAGCCTCTGCGCGTTGCGTGGGTGGGTTACGCGGTGGGCTTCTCCTCCAGGCGGGGGAAGAGGACCGCGCCCTTGGTGACGGTGGAGCCCGTCGGGAGCTTGCCCCACTCGCCGGCTTCCTGGACCTTCTGGTCCGCGAGGGCGCCCAGGGACGCCTCGGCGCCGAGGGAGTCCCAGAGCTTCTGCGAGGTCTCCGGCATGACCGGGTTGAGCAGGACGGCGACCGCGCGGAGGGACTCGGCGGCGGTGTAGAGGATGGTCGCGAGGCGGGCCTTGCCCTCCTCGGACTCGTCCTTGGCCACCTTCCACGGCTCCTGCTCCGTGATGTAGCCGTTGACCTGCTTGACGAAGTCGAAGACGGCCAGGATGCCGCCCTGGAAGTCCAGCTCCTCGCCGATCTTCCGGTCGGCCTCGGCGACCGCCTTCGCGAGCCCGTCGTGGACCGCCTTCTCGGCCTCGCCGTCCGCGGTCGCCTCGGGCAGCGTGCCGCCGAAGTACTTGCCGACCATGGCGGCCACGCGGGAGGCGAGGTTGCCGTAGTCGTTCGCCAGCTCGCTCGTGTAGCGGGCGGAGAAGTCCTCCCAGGAGAAGGAGCCGTCCTGGCCGAAGGCGATGGCGCGCAGGAAGTACCAGCGGTAGGCGTCCACGCCGAAGTGCGAGGTGAGGTCCTGCGGCTTGATGCCGGTCAGGTTCGACTTCGACATCTTCTCGCCGCCGACCATCAGCCAGCCGTTCGCGGCGACCTTGTGCGGCAGCGGCAGGCCCTGGGCCATCAGCATGGCCGGCCAGATCACAGCGTGGAAGCGGAGGATGTCCTTGCCGACCAGGTGGACGTCGGCCGGGAAGGTGGTCTCGAACTTCTCCGGGTTCTCGTTGTAGCCGACCGCTGTGGCGTAGTTCAGCAGCGCGTCGACCCACACGTAGATCACGTGCTTGTCGTCCCAGGGGATCGGGATGCCCCAGTCGAACGTCGAGCGGGAGATGGAGAGGTCCTGCAGGCCCTGGCGGACGAAGTTCACGACCTCGTTGCGCGCGGACTCCGGCTGGATGAAGCCGGGGTTCGCCTCGTAGTGGGCGAGGAGCTTGTCGCCGTACTCGCTCAGCCGGAAGAAGTAGTTCTCCTCGCTGAGGATCTCCACGGGCTTCTTGTGGATCGGGCACAGCTTCTGGCCTGCGAATTCACCCTCGCCGTCGAGCAGCTCGCCCGGGAGCTTGTACTCCTCGCAGCCGACGCAGTACGGGCCTTCGTAGCCGCCCTTGTAGATCTCGCCCCTGTCGTACAGGTCCTGCACGAACTCCTGGACGCGGTCGGTGTGCCGCTTCTGCGTGGTGCGGATGAAATCGTCGTTCGCGATCTCCAGGTGCTCCCAGAGAGGCTTCCAGGCCTCGGTGACGAGCTTGTCCGCCCACTGCTGGGGCGTCACCCCGTTCGCCTCGGCCGTGCGCATGATCTTCTGACCGTGCTCGTCCGTGCCGGTGAGGTACCACACCTTCTCACCACGCTGGCGGTGCCAGCGGGTGAGCACGTCGCCTGCGACGGTCGTATAGGCGTGGCCCAGGTGAGGAGCGTCGTTGACGTAGTAGATGGGCGTGGAGACGTAGAACGCCTTACCCGCCTGCTTCTCGGATCCAGTGGCCGCCATAAACCGGAATCCTACTGGGCTCGCGGTGATCGACTCACACGCGTTTCGGGGGGTGGACGGGGTGGCCCACCCCCCGGGGGGGTGCGGAGCCTACGGCCGCCAGGCGGCGAGTACGCCCTCGTACAGCTCGGTGTCCGTCAGCTCGCGGGGGGTGGGGCCCGCGTGGAAGAAGGACGCGTTGGCGGTCTTCAGCTTGCGGAGGTAGTCGAAGGCCTTGTTGTCGTGCTCTCCGAAGGCGACGAAGGAGAAGAAGACGGCGGGGTGGGTCTTCGCGGCTTCGGTGAGGGACTGGGTGGCGGGGGTCTTCGCGTCGGGTGCGCCGTCCGTCTGGAAGATCACCAGGGCGGGGGTGGTGTCCGTGGTCTTCTCGTAGTGGGTGAGTACGGCCTCCACGGCGGCGTGGTAGCTGGTACGGCCCATGCGGCCGAGGCCGGCGTGCGCGTCGTCGATCTTCGATTCGTGGTCCGGGGTGAGGGTGAGGTCGGTGGTGCCGTCGATCTCCGTGGAGAAGAAGACGGTGTGGACCGTGGCCTCGGGGTCCAGGTGGGCGGCGAGGGCGAGGGTCTGGTCGGCGAGAGCCTGGGCGGAGCCGTCCTTGTAGTACGGCCGCATGCTCGCGGAGCGGTCGAGGACGAGGTAGACCTTGGCGCGGGTGCCGGTGAGGTCCTTCGCCTTCAGGGTGGCCGTGGCGGCCTTGTAGGCGGTGGCGAGCGACGGGGTGCGGGACCTGACCTTGGCGAGGGAGGTGGCGGGGGTCTTCGGCGTGGGGGCGGTTGCCTCCGGCGTGGGGGCGGTTGCCTCCGGCGTGGGGGCCGGGGCGTCCTCGCCGTCGGCGGCCTGCGGGGCCGCCGTCTCGTCGGACGCCGTCTGCTCCTCGGCTTCAGCTGCTTCCGCGGCCTGCGGCTCGGTCTGCTCCGCTTCAGCTTCCTGCGCGACCTCGGGCTTGGCCTGCTCCTCGACGGCAGCGGTCTCTACGGCCTGCGGCTCGGTCTGCTCCGCTTCAGCTTCCTGCGCGACGTCGGGCTTGGCCTGTTCCTCGACGGCAGCGGTCTCTGCGGCCTGTGGCTCGGTCTGCTCCGCTTCAGCTTCCTGCGCGACCTCGGGCTTGGCCTGTTCCTCGACGGCAGCGGTCTCCGCGGCCTGCGGCTCGGCCTGTTCCTCGGCTTCAGCTGCCTGGGCGAGCTCCGGCTCGGCCTCCGGCGTGGTGCCCGCCTCGGCCGTCTCCTCGGGCTCGGCCTTCTCGGTGACCGGCTGCTCGGGCTCGGCGTTCGCGGTGACCGGCTGCTCGGGCTCGGCGTTGTTCTCCGGCTCCGGCTCCGGCTCCGGCTCCGGCTCCGGCTCCGGCTCCGGCTCCGGGGTGGTGGTGTTCTCGGGGTGCTCCTCGGGCTCCGGGTTCGGCTCGGTCTTCGGTGGAGCTGCCGGGTGGGGGACCTTCACGTTGTCGAAGGCCGCTGACACGAGGTCGTGTTCCGCGGAGGAGGAACGGCGGGGTTCAGGGACCGTGGGGTCGGCCGCAGTGGGCGTGGGCTGGGGGGTTTCCGGCTGCGCCGGCAGGCGGTCCGCACCCTCTGCCTCGATGGCGCGTCCCTTGCGGGAGCGGCTGAATGCGTTCCGCAGGAGAGTGAGAATGCCCATGAGTGCAACCCTTCGCGTGAGTTGATCCACGTCGATCCCTGGCCAGGACGGACACGTAAGGTTAGCGAAGCACTCAGTGGGGGGAAGCGATCGACCGGGCCGCAGCGACCTCCTGGCGCAGGGGCTCCAGGACGCTGCCCGCGGGACCGGTGAGGTCCGTGCGGACCGGGGTGAGGATTTCCGCGTCCCGTACGCCCTCCGACAGCTCCCGGAGCTGCAGCACCACCTGGGCGATCTCGGCCGGGGCCGGGGGCGGTGCCCCGTGCCGTACGCGTACGCGCGCGGCTGTGGTCGCGTCGACGATCCGTTCCACCGCTACGACCAGCGGCCACCACGCGGCGGCGCGGCGGCCGGTCGGCGGTGGTTCGGTCAGGGCCCGCTGGAACTCCGTACGGATCACCGACAGGTCGCGGTAGAGGCGACGGCGCATGCGGGCCCGGGCGGCGGGGTCCCCGTCGGTGGCGAACGCCGTCTCCACGTACCGCGCCGTGTCCGCCACCGCGTCGGCCAGGCGGTCGCCGACCCTGGTGCGCCAGCTCTCCGGCCACAGGAGGTAGCCGGCCGTCAGTGCGATCGCGCAGCCCAGGAGGGAGTCCGCCAGGCGGGGCAGCAGCAACGCCGTGCCCTGGTGGTTCAGGATGTCCGAGAGGAGGAGGATCACCGGGGTGATCGCGGCCGTCTGGTAGCCGTAGCCCCGCGGGGTCAGGGCCGGGATGAGGGGGGCCAGGACCAGCATCGCCACCACGTCCCACCAGCCCAGCGGGACCTCCGCCAGGACCACCGCCGCGATCAGCAGGCCCGCCACCGTGCCGAGGGCGCGCAGCAGGGCGCGGGAGAAGACCGAGCCGAAGTCGGGCTTGAGGACGAAGGTGATCGTCAGGGCCACCCAGTAGGAGCGGGGAACGGGGATCAGCGACACCAGGGCCTGGGCGATGCCGATGCAGACCGCGAGGCGCAGGCCGTAGCGCCAGGAGTTGGCCGAGAGGACGACGTTGCGGGCCGCTCTGGCTGTGCGGATGCCCAGTGCTGCCGGGCGGCCCAGGCGGTCGTCGATGCCCCGGGGGTCCACGTCGGGGGCAGTCACCACCTCGGCCGTGTGGCGCAGGGCGTGGTCCACCGCCCGGGCGGTCTCCGTCGCCGGTTCCGGGAGGTCGAGGGCCATCGGGCCGGTCCGGCCCGCCTCGACCGCCTGGGCCAGGTGGCGGACCGTCTCCGGGATCCGGGCCGGCAGGGGGCGGGCCGCCAGGTGGGCCGCGGGGGCCGCCTCCACCACCGGGATGACGGCGTTCAACTGGGCCAGCAGGCGGGTGAGTTCGCGGCTGCGGCCGTGGTGGCGGGCGCGCCGGGCCAGGATCAGGTCGTAGGACTGGTTGAGGGACTGGGTGACGGACCGGCGGGCCTCGTCGTACTCCTCGGTGCGGTCCGTGCCGGAGACGGTGAGGAGCGTGGCGACGGAGCGGTAGGCGTCCGCCACCGCCGCGCGTTCGGGCACGCCCGAGCGGAACGGCCAGGCCAGCAGGGCGAGGAGGAGGACCAGCAGGCCGCCGCCCGTCATCAGGGCCGGGGCCAGCCACCAGGGGTGGGGGAGCGGGAGACCGGCGCCGATCACGCAGTTCAGCAGGAGGAGCAGGCCGGAGACCGAGGCCACCGCGCCGATCGTCGAGATCATGCCGGAGAGCAGGGCGACCCCGGTCACCACGGCCACCGCGTACCAGCCGTGGCCGTACACCAGCGTGCCCAGCGTCACGCCGACCGCGCCGAAGAGCTGCGGGACGGCGATGTTGAGGATGCGCATGCGGTAGGCGTCGGCGGTGTCGCCGATGACGCCGGACAGGGCGCCCATGGAGGCGAGGGCGCCGTACGCCGGGTGGCCGGTGGCGAGGCCGGCCGCCAGGGGGAGGGCCATCGCGACGGCGGCGCGGGCCATGGCGGCCTTGTTGACGGGGGCCTGCTGCGGGCGGAGGTTCCGGACCAGCCAGTCGGGAGGGGTGAGGCCGATGGGGAACTCTCGCGACATGCGGCCATTATCGTCGGTTCGTTCCCGACCGGCCGGAGTCGTCCCAGGTCCGCGCCCCTGGCCGGAACTCCGCGCGTGTATCCACAGGCTGGGGACAAGTGCGCGCCGGGACGTGTGCCCGGGTCGTCAGGCCTGGGCCCGGGTCGCTGTCCGGGCCGGGGCGGGGGGTGGGGGCGATACCGGTGGGGCGGAGGGGTGGGGGGTGGGTGCGGGGCGGAGCAGCCGCGGACGGCCGGTCGGGCTCGAACGGCGGGGCAGGTGCGGACGGCGGGTCAGCCAGGCGGTCAGCGCCACCGTGAGGCCCAGGCCGAGCAGCAGCCAGGCCGTCGCGCGCAGGGTGCCGGTGAGGGCGTCGTAGACCGCGCCGGCCGCCGGATGGGGCACGTCGGCGGGCAGGCCGGCGAGGGTGAGGCCGCGGCCGGCGGCGAGGGCCAGGGCGAGCAGTGCGCCGCCCAGGGCCGTGCCCAGCGCGGTCGCGGCGACGGCGCGGCGGCGGTGGACGGCGAGGGCGATCCCGGTGGCGGCGAAGGCTACGGCCGCCACCGGCAGCCAGAAACCGGCGACTTCGAGCACGTGGAAACCCTTCCGGAAGGAGGCCAGTTCGCCCGCCGGGAGCACGGAGACCGCGGTGTGCTCCACCGGGATCCGCGCGGCGAGCGGCACATGGTCCCGGGTCAGCTGACGCTTGACCTGGTCGGTGACGGCGGCGAGGTCGACGGTGACCGGCCGCCCGGCCGCCCCGCCGTCCTCCTCGTCGCGCAGGGCGCGCAGGATCGCGTCGTGGGTGACCCGGTTGCCGGTGTCCCAGGCCAGCCGGAACGCCTCGGTCTGGGTGAAGGAGCGCACCGCGTCCCGCACGAACGGGCGGACGGAGTCCCCCGCCGGGCGGACGTCCAGATGCTGGCCCACCGCGCGCAGGATGCCGTCACCGACCGTGTCCACGACGGCCTCCCGCACGTTCGGGTCGGCGGCCAGCGGCGCCATCGTGGTGACGTACCGGCCCGTGTCGACGAGCCCGTACGCCGCCCAGGCCGCCAGCGCGCCGAAGGGCACGAGGAGGCAGGCGAGGGCGAGCAGTACGGCCGACAGGGCGCTCCTGAGACGTGGGGGCACGCTTTCAGACAACGGCCCCGCGGGCGCGGGCGCGAGCGGGACGCGTCCGTTCGGGCGAGGACCTGCGCCCCTTGGCGGAACCGGCCCGCACCGGCCGAGCGGACCCGCGCCCCTTGGCGGAGCCGGGGACTCCGATCTCCGGTGGAGGGTTCACCCGAACGGGTGTTTCCTGGTGTTGGGGGGAGGAGACCGGTGCAAGGCCGGGACGAGGGAAGTGGGGAACACGGGGGAGGCGTGGGTCCCGTCCCACCGGGACCCACGCCCACATCCTCGCGGCTAGCGGACCCGCCGCCCGAACGCGTCCTCGCGCGTGTAGTAGCGGTAGAAGAACGAGCCGAAGGTGCACCCCGCGACGAGCAGCGACATCATCACGGACCGCCAGACCGAGTGCGGCGTCTGGATGTACAGGAAGCCGAACGCGATACCGGTGAACGCCGACCACAGCAGCGCGTGCACCTCCCGCGTCATCCGCGGGGCCAGCCTCAGCAGCGCGATCGACACCACCGCGAACACCAGCGCGCTGAGCCAACCGAGCAGCAGGTTCCCGCCGGTGATGGGGCCGCCCTGGCGGGCGTCGGCCGCTACCCAGTAGCCGTAGACCAGGCCCAGTACGACCGGGACGGCGAAGTGGGCGATGCGGTGGGTGCGCGCGCCGAAGACGTCGGGCGGACGGGTGCGCCGTCCGCCGGGAAGCCGTTCCCCGATCTCCCTGCGGCCGGGGCGGGACATGCCGCCGGGCACGGGTGCCGCTTGAGCCATGAGAGCACTCCTCTCTCCTCGCCCCCGCCTTCCAGAGCACACCGGGGGACGGGGCCTGGCAAGTCGGCCAGGAGAGTGACGGGTGCCCGGATGCGGCGGGTTGTCTCGCGTGTTTCGCTGGGAGACGCCGAGAGACATGGAGGGCTGCCCGCCGTGACGGAGATGGAGTACGGGCGGCGGCGCCAGCTGCTGCGCGTGCGCGGCCGGAACGTCGCCTGGGTGCCGCCCCTGTTGCTGCTCGTCGGCATCGTGCTGCTGGACTTCAACACCACCGAGCGGTTCCGGATCGTCTCCTGGATCGTGCTGGTCCCCGGTACGGCCGCCGCGATCTGCGGGGTGTGGACGACGTGTGCCTTCGCCGTGCTCGCGGTGGTGACGTACGTGGCCGTCGACAGCGCCTGGCCCGACCAGTACCGGGCCGGTCTCGGCGACTTCGTCCTGGTGGCCCTCGGCGGCATGCTGGCCGTGGTGGCCTGTGCCGTGCGCCTGCGCAAGGAGCGGCAGACCCTGCACATCCAGGACATCGCCGAGACCACCCGCCGTACCGTGCTGCGGCCGCTGCCGCCGCGCTGGGGCGGGCTGGAGCACGCCGGGGTGTATCTGGCGGCCGACGTCGAGGCCCGGGTCGGCGGCGACTTCTACGACATCCAGCCCGGCCCGCACGGCACCCGCCTGCTCGTCGGCGATGTGCAGGGCAAGGGGCTCGGCGCGGTGGAGACCGCCGCCGCGCTGCTCGGCACGTTCCGCGAGGCCGGCTACCACGAGAAGGACCTCGCGACCGTCGCCGAGCGCCTGGAGATCCGGATGCTGCGGCACCGCCGGCACACCACCGCGCTCGGCCGCGCGGACGGCGACCGGTTCGCCACCGCCGTGCTGATCGGCTTCCCCGAGGACGCCCCGGAGACCATCGAGGTCGTCAACTTCGGCCACGAGGCCCCGCTCGCCGTCGGCCCGGGCGGAGTGCGCGAGCTGCCCAGCGGCGACGGGCTGCCGCTCGGCCTGGCCGACCTGGTGGGCGGTCTGCCGCCCGTGCACCGGGTGCCGCTCGCCGCCGACGAGACCCTGCTGCTGGTCACCGACGGGGTGACCGAGGCCCGCGACCGGCGGGGCACCTTCTATCCGCTGGACCGGGAGCTCGCGTCCGCGGTCGCCGCCGGGGCGGGCCGCCCGGACCCCGGGCTGCTGGTCCGGCTGGTCCGCGACGGCGTGCTGCGGCACTGCGGCGGCCGGCTGGTCGACGACACCACGGTGTTCGCCGTGCGGCGGATGCGGGAGGCGGCGGGCGAAGACGGCGAAGGGGGACGTTTGCGGTCCTGAGGCGTTCCCGGGGCGCGCGTGTGCGGCCGCAGCGGTTACGGTGCTGGCTGGAGAGCGTGCGGAGCCGACCAGGCTCGGCAGGGTCGCCAGGGCCGACAGGGGCTACAGGGGGAGGACCGATGCCCGGAACCGTGCTGCTGCTCGCGGCCTCGCCGCTCGGCCGGGGGCGCCTGGTGGACGCGGCCGGTGTGCTGCCGGTGCTGGCCGCCGTCGCCCCCGCCGTGCTGTCCGGCACCGACACCGCCAACGTCGTCGAACTCGCCGATCCGCTGGAGCCGCAGGCCGTACTGACCCGGCTGCGTGCCGCCGCGGCCGCGCCCGGGCCGCTGACCGTGTACATCGCCGGGCAGCTGCAGCTGGACCGCCGGCAGCGGCTGCCGCATCTGGCGCTGGCGCGCACCACCGCGGCGACCGTCCGCTACACCGCGCTGCCCTGGCACTGGATACGGGAGGAGCTGCGGTTGCGCTCCGCCGCGGACACCGCGCTGGTCGTGGACCTGCACGCGGATGCGGAGGCGTGGAGTTACGTCGCCGAGCGCGGCCTGGACTGCGGTGCCAGTGCCGCCGTTCACGGTCGTGTGGCGCCGGGGTCCGGGCGGCGCGGGGTGGCCGAGCCGGCGTACATGAAGGCGGTGGCCACGTTGCTGCGCAGTGGGCACCGGCCGCCGCTTCCCCGGTTGCACGAGCAGGCGTTGGGGCGGATCGCGGAGTCGAGTGCCGGGCGTGACCTGGTGCTGGCCGTCCCCGGGGGCCCCGCCCCCAGACCCCCGTTCGCCGTCGAGCCGGACCCCCGCGCCACCGGAGGGGACCCCCACGCCGCCATCAGCGCGGCCGTGCGGGACGGCCGGCACGGTGAGGCCGATGCGCTTGCCGCCCGGCATGAGCAGCTCGCCGTGCGTGCTCATGGCGCGGCCTCCGACGAGGCGCTGCACTGGGCCGAAGTCCGGGCGGACCTCGCGATGTTCGCGGGGGACGCGGTGCGCAGTTGCCGGGCCTGGCTCGCGGTGGCCGGGGTGCGGCTGGCCGCCGGGCAGGCGGTGGACGCGCCCGCCGTGGAGGCGGCCGTGGACCGGGCGCACCATCAGTGGGGCCGGATCACGGACGCGGCGGCTGCCCGTGAACTCGGGCCCGCGCTCGCGCAGTTGCGGCTGCGGGTGCCGGGTCGCCGGCAGGGCGCGCTGGAGAACGTGCGGCGGCAGCTGCACCAGCTCCAGGCGGCGGCCCGGTAGGTCCCGTCACGCCACCGGCAACAGCGCCAGCGCCCCGGAGACCAGCGTGCGCACGCCGGGGCCGATCACGGACAGGTCGGGCGCGAAGTGCGGGCTGTGGTTGCTCGGTACGGCCGCGAACTTCTCCGGGAAGGTGTCGCCGGGGGCCTGGTCCCACACCTGGGCCGGGGTGGTGGTCACGAACCAGTACGAGTACGGGATGGCGCCGTCGAGCGCCAGCGCGGGGAAGTCCTCGCTGCCCATCGCCGGGCCCGGGTCGAACACGGTGCCCGCGCCGAAGACCTCGCCGTGCACGGCGGCCACCGTGCTGTCGGTGGGCGCGTCGTTCACGGTCAGCGGGAAGGTGTTGCCGATGGTGATGTCGGGCTCGCGCGGGCAGCCGGCGGCCAGGCACTCGCCGTGCGCGATGCGCCGGATCGCGGCCAGCATCCGCTGCCGTACCTCCTCGGACTGGCTGCGCAGGTTCAGCGAGATCCGGGCCTCGGACGGGATGATGTTGTGCCGGGTGCCGGCCTCGATCCGGCCCACGGTCAGCACGGCGGACTCGCCGGCCGCGAGCTCCCGGGAGACGACCGTCTGCAGGCGGGTGACCAGGTAGGCGGCGGTCACCACCGGATCCACGGTCGCCTCCGGCCGCGAACCGTGCCCGCCCCGGCCGTGCACCACGATGTCCACGTCCGTCGCCGCCGACATGATCAGGCCCGGCGCGTGCGGGTACAGGCCCGCCGGGCCGGGAGCGGCATGCTGCCCGAGCAGCACGTCCGGCCGGCCGAACCGCTCGTACAGTCCGTCCGCGACCATCCGGGCCGCGCCCTGCCCGGTCTCCTCGGCGGGCTGGCCCACCACCAGCAGGGTGCCCTGCCAGGTGTCCCGCCCGGCGGCCAGTGCCTCGGCGGCGCCGGTCAGCCAGGTGACGTGCAGGTCGTGCCCGCACGCGTGCATCACCCCGTCCGCCTCCGAGGCGTACGGCAGCCCGGTGGCCTCCTCGACCGGCAGCGCGTCCATGTCGGCCCGCAGCAGCACCGTCGGCCCGTCGCCGTTGGCCAGCCGGCCCACGACCCCGGTGCCGCCGACGCCCTCGACGGTCTCGAACCCGGCGCCCTTCAGCCGCCCGGCCAGCGTCCCGGCGGTGCGGTGCTCGCGCAGGGACAGCTCGGGGTGGCGGTGCAGGTCGCGGTAGAAGTCCTCCCACCGCGCCACCGGCAGGTCGGAGGTCAGGTCCAGGGCGGTGCGGGCGGCGGCAGAGGTCATGGTCGGCAGCGTAGGCCTCCGGCGGTGCGGCGAACAGTGTCACCTGTGCGCAGTCGAGCCGTTGCTCTCGGCCATGCCGTGGGAGGCAGTCCGGACCTGACCCGCGCCCAGTGGCGTACGGGCTGCCTTCGTCCGTGCTTCCATGTGCTGGGCCTGGGCCGTCGGCCGGGGTTCCGCCGCCCGGGCCGGGCCCGCGTTCGCCGCGAGGATCAGGGCCGTCGCGGCGATCACCGCGGCGGCGACGGCCCTGCGTGCGGTGGTGTTTCCGTAGGGTTCGGATGTGCGTCCGGGCACGGTGACCTCGCAACACAACAGCGACGTATTAAGCACACTTAATCCGCCGTTTAACCTAGGGGTTGAACGGGCCCAACGGCAAGGGGCTCCAGGGGAGTTGGGGGTTCGGCGCGATGCGGGAACGGGACGACCCTGCGGTCATCGGACGGCGCGTACAGCAACTGCGCAACCAGCGCGGGCTGACCCAGCGGCAGTTGGCGGAGCCCGCCTACACCCCCGCGTACATCTCCACCCTGGAGGCGGGCCGGGTGCGGGCCTCCGACGAGGCGCTGCGGCACATCGCCGGCCGGCTCGGCGTCGCCTTCGAGGAGCTGGCCGTCGGCCGCCCCGCCCACCTCGCCACCGACCTGCGCCTGCGCCTCACCGAGGCCCAGCGGGTCCTCGCCGACGGCAGGGCCGAGGAGGCCGCCGGCGCGTACGCGGCGCTGCTCGCGGAGGCCGAGACCCACGGACTGGGCTCCGAGCAGGCCACCGCGCTGCTCGGCCAGGGCGAATGCGCCCTGGAGACAGGTGAGCTGGAGAAGGCGCGGGAGTCCTTCGAGCGCGCCGAGGCACACCTCGCGGACGAGTCCCTGCCGGTGCGCGTCCCGGCGGTCCGGGGCCGTGCGGTGGCGCACTACCTGGCCGGCGAACTCCGCTACGCCGTCTACCTGCTGGAATCGACGCTGGACGAACTCAACCGCGGCGGACTGCACGACCCCGACGCCCTGCTCCTGCTCTACGCCAGCGTGATCGGCCCGTACATGGACATGGGCGCGCACGCCCGGGCCGCCCAGGCCGCCGAGCTCGCCCTCGCGCTCGCGCCGCAGGCCGGCGACCCCGCGCTGATCGCCCGGATGCACCGGTCGGTGGCCCGCACCCTGATCGCCGAGGGCCGGGTCACCGAGGCCGACGCCTCCCTCGCCAAGGCGGCCGAGCTGTACCGCCGGCTGCGCCTGCGCACCGAGCTGGCCAACTGCCACTGGATGCGCGGCTACGTCTGCGCCCAGAACGGCGACCTGGAGCGGGCCGAGGCCGAGTTGCGCCAGGCGCATGCCATGCTCGCCGAGTCCCGGGCCGCCCTGTACCGCAGCCAGGCCGCCGTGGAACTGGCCGACGTGCTGCACCGCCGGGGCAAGTCGGAGGAGTCCGCCGTACTCCTGGAGGGCGTCCTCGGCGACTTCTCCTCCGAGCGCGGCGCGGTCCACGCCGCCGCTGCCCACCGCCTGCTCGGCATCATCGCCGAGGACGCCCGGGACACCGAGGCCGCCGAGGAGCACTACGTCCGCGCCCTCAGCATCCTGGAACGCGCGGGCGCCGTCGGCGACCTGGCCGACCTGTGCCGCCTCCTGGGCGACCTGCTGCGCCGCACCGGCCGTGTCGAGGCCGCCCTGGACGCCTACCGCACCGGCCTCGGCCACCGTACGACCCCGGGGACGACGACCCTGGGCCCGGCGCCGGCGCAGCCGCCGCTGTAGACGTCGAGGGTCACACCTGTGCCCTTCCCTGCTTGCGGATGTCCGTCAGGCGCAGGGCGCCGATCTGGACGGCGGCCTGGGTCGCGTCGTTCGGGACGTCGCCGAGTCCGCCGTTGGTGAGGGCGAACGCGTCCGGGCCGACCCGGACGGCGGCCACGTCCAGCGTGAGCACGGCGTGCCGGTTGTCGGAATCGGTGGCGGCGAGGCTGACCCGCAGGCCCTGGCGCGCGTCCCCGACCTGCGGCAGCGGGGCGTCGGTGACCTGGACGTCCTCCGTGATCCCGGTCCCCGTGGTGGCCGTGAAGCGCGCGCACTGCGCCGGCATCGACTTCAGCCAGGCGAGGGCCGCGTCCACGTCGGCGGGGCGGCGGGCGGCTATCTGGTAGCGCAGCTGGGCGTTGGTGTCGGGGTCGTCCAGGCCTACGGCGACGCGGGCGGGGCCGCCGAGGAGTTCGTCGGTGTAGAGGGCGTCCAGCAGCCGCTGGCACGCGCCGGCCGAGGTGGACGCCTTCAGCAGCTGGTCCCGCCAGGTGGCCGCCCCGCGGGTCGCCGTCCAGGGGGCGCCCAGGTCGTTCTCGTTGAGGAGGGCGGCCTGCGCCTGCTCGTCGGTGAGGGTGGAACCGTCGGGCCGCGTGGACGTCTTCGACGACGGCGACGGCTTGTCGATCGTCGGCAGGGGCGGGGTCGCGGTCTCCGGCTGGTTCAGAGCGAGGGCCGCGCAGCCGCCCATGGCGAGGAGACCGGCGAGAGTGACCCAGAGCGGGAGGCCGCGGGGGCGTAGCGCGTCGTGCAGAGAGGTCATCGAGGTGCCTCCGGGGCTGCGGCCGGTGGGTTCCTGCTGATGTGGTGCCTGATCTCACGGCACCACCGCCCCGACCGGGCCACCAGCGCTCCCGGGCCGTCCGGGTGAGTGGTCCGCGGAATCCGGGTGGGCGGTCGCGGAAATGGAGGCGACCTGTCGCTCGCGCGCCTGTTACGGTTGGCCCATGCAGCGCGCCCAGCAGTGCCCGAAGAGCACGACGACGCCGGAGACCGTCCCGGCGCGCTGACACCTGACCAGCATCGAAGCCCCGGGGCGAACGCCCCGGGGCTTCGGCGTTCCGTGGGCGTTCGCCTCCCGCAGCGAGGAGACCCCCCGTGAACGCCAACGCCCCACTCCCCGACCACCGCCGCCTCGGCCGCGAGCTCGGTCTGTTCGACACCGACCCGCTGATGGGCGCGGGCCTGCCGTACTGGCTGCCGGACGGCGCGGTCGTACGGCACACCCTGGAGGAGTACATCCGCGAGGCCGAACGCCTGGCCGGGTACCGGCACGTGTACTCGCCCGCGCTCGGCAAACGGGAGCTGTACGAGATCTCCGGGCACTGGGACCACTACAGCGACGACATGTATCCGCCGATGAAGCTGGGCCCCCACGGGTCCGAGGAGGTCGTGCTGCGGCCCAGCCTGTGCCCCCACCACGCCCTGATCTACCGCTCCCGCTCCCACAGCTACCGGGAACTTCCGCTGCGCATCGCCGAGTTGGGCAGCATGCACCGCGCCGAGCTGTCCGGCGTCCTCGGCGGCCTGACCCGCGTCCGCGCCATCCAGCTCAACGACGCCCATATCTTCTGCACCCTGGACCAGGCGGTTCAGGAGGCCCGCGCCGCGCTGGAGCTGATCGCCCGCGCCTACGCCGACCTCGGCATCGAGGCGGTACGGCACCGGCTGTCGCTGCCCGGGGAGGGCGGGAAGTACGTCGCCGATCCGGAGCTGTGGCGCCGGGCCACCGAGCTGCTGCGGGAGGTCCTGGACGCGTCCGGCGTGGCGTACGAGGAGGCGGAGGGCGAGGCCGCCTTCTACGGCCCGAAGATCGACGTGCAGATCGCCGACCCGGCCGGCCGCGAGTCCACCCTGTCCACCGTGCAGATCGACTTCCACCAGCCGGCCCGCTTCGACCTGCACTACATCGGCGCGGACGGCGCCCGGCACCGCCCGGTCATGGTGCACCGCAGCATCATCGGCAGCGTCGAGCGGGCCGTCGCCCATCTGATCGAGGCGCACGCCGGCGCCTTCCCGGCCTGGCTGGCCCCGGTGCAGCTGGCCGTCCTGCCGGTCGGCGAGGAGCAGCTGGAGCAGGCGGCGCAGGTCGTGCGCCAGGCCGTGGAGATGGGGCTGCGGGCCGAACTCGCGGGTCCGGAGCAGGGCAGTCTCGGCGCCCGGATCCGCGCCGCGCGCCTGGTGCCGTACCAGGCGGTGATCGGCGCCCGTGAGGCCGCGGCGGGCCTGGCCGCCCTACGGCTGCGGGACGGCCGCCGGCCCGGCGGGCTGCCGGTGCCGGAGCTGCTGTCCCGGATCGCCGGACGGGTGGCCGCGCGCGGCACCGCCCTGTGGGAGTGACCGGCCTGTGGGAGTGGCCGTACTGATCTAAGGTCGGCTTGACGGAAGGAGTCCGCCGTGACAGGTCAGCCCATCCCCGTGATCATCGACTGCGACACCGGTGTCGACGACGCCCTCGCCCTGCTGCTGGCCGTGCGCCACCCGGGTCTCGATCTGCGGGCGGTGACCTGCGTGGCCGGGAACACGGACGTCGACGGCGTGGTCCGCAACACCCTGACCGTGCTGGAGCAGGCGGGCGCCCCGGACATCCCGGTGGGCCGGGGCGCCGAACGCCCGCTGATCGAGCCGGCCCGCCCGGCGAAGCACGTGCACGGCTCCGACGGCATGGGCGACCTGGGCCTGCCCGCGCCGAGACGCAGCGCGTCCGGGCTGGACGCCGTATCCCTCCTCCACCGCGAGATCCTGGCCTCGCCGCGCCCGGTCACCCTGATCCCCACCGCGCCCCTGACCAACATCGCCCTGCTCCTGCGCACCCATCCGGAGGTGACCCGCAACATCGAGCGGATCGTCTTCATGGGCGGCGCGGTGGCGGTCGGGAACGCCACGCCGGTCGCCGAGTTCAACGTCTGGCACGACCCGGAGGCGGCGGCGATCCTGCTCACCGCCGGCGTGCCGATCACGATGTACGGCCTCGACGTCTTCATGCAGGTCGTCGTGGACGCGGCGGACGTCCACCGGATGCGCGCGAGCAGCGACCCCGGCACCCGGCTGGCCGGTGAACTCCTCGCCCACCGGCCGACCACCCAGGGCGAGGCCCCCGAGGCCGAGGAGGCGGGCGGCCTCGGCGACGCGGGCGCGGTGTGCGCGGTCGCCGACCCGCAGGGCATCACCACCCGCCTGCTGCCGGTCGAGGTCGCCCTCGCCCCCGGCCCGGCCCGGGGGCAGACGATCGTCGACCGCCGTCCCCGCCCCGGCGAGTCCGAGATCCACGAGGGCAGACGTGAACAGGCCCTGGTGGACGTGGCGTTGGAGGTCGACGTGGACCGTTACGTGAAGCTGTACCTGCAGACGGTGGAACGGCCTTAGGCCGCGTCGCGCCCCAGCGGGGTGGCACTCGCTCGTAAGGTTCCTTTCCGGGCAATGTGGACAGATTCCCTGTATCGTCCTCCTTCCCGAAGGGATCCCGTATGGCAGAGCGCTCCCCCGACCTCTCCTCCAAGAACCCCGACTGGTGGCGGCAGGCCGTCATCTACCAGGTCTATCCCCGCAGCTTCGCCGACGCAGACGGCGACGGACTCGGCGATCTGCGCGGCATCATCCAGCGCCTGGGCCACCTCGCCGGGCTCGGCGTCGACGCCCTGTGGCTGAGCCCCTTCTACCCCTCGGAACTCGCCGACGGCGGCTACGACGTCGCCGACCACCGGGACGTGGACCCCCGCCTCGGCACCCTGGACGACTTCGACGCCCTGGTCGGCGAGGCCCACCGGCTCGGTCTGAAGGTCGTCGTCGACATCGTCCCGAACCACACCTCGCACCAGCACCCCTGGTTCCAGGAGGCCCTGCGCGCCGCCCCCGGCTCCCGGGCCCGCGAGCGCTACGTCTTCCGCCCCGGCCGGGGCGCACACGGTGAACTCCCGCCCACCGACTGGCAGTCCGTCTTCGGTGGCAGCGCCTGGAAGCGGACCCCGGACGGAGAGTGGTACCTGCACCTCTTCGCCCCCGAACAGCCCGACCTGAACTGGGACGACGACGACGTCCGCGCCGACCTCCGCACCACGCTGCGCTTCTGGTCCGACCGGGGCGTCGACGGCTTCCGTGTCGACGTCGCCCACGGCCTCGCCAAGGACCTCGCCGAGCCGCTGCGGGACATCGGGAACATCGGCGCGACCGGCGAGGAGTCCCTGCCGCTCGTCGCGCCGGGCAGCCACCCGTACTGGGACCGCGACGAGGTCCACGAGATCTACCGGGACTGGCGCAAGGTCTTCGACGCCTACAGCCCGCCGCGCACCGCCGTCGCCGAGGCCTGGGTCCCGGGCCCCCGCCGCGCGCTGTACGCCCGCCCCGACGAACTCGGCCAGGCCTTCAACTTCGAGTACCTGGAGACCCGTTGGGACGCCGGGGAACTCCGCCGGGTCATCACCGACGAGCTGGCCACCGCCCGGGTCGCCGGCACCACCGCCACCTGGGTGCTGTCCAACCACGACGTCGTACGCCACGTCTCCCGGCTGATGCTGCCGCCCGGCACCGACCCGGCCGCCTGGCTGCTGTCCGGCGGCACCGCGCCCGCGATCGACCCCGGGGCCGGGCTGCGCCGGGCCCGCGCCGCGACCCTGCTGATGCTCGCGCTGCCCGGATCGTCGTACCTCTACCAGGGCGAGGAACTCGGCCTGCCCGAGGTCGCCGACCTGCCCACCGAGGTGCTGCAGGACCCGATCTGGGAACAGACCGGCCATGTCCGCAAGGGCCGCGACGGCTGCCGGGTGCCCCTGCCGTGGACGGCGGACGGACCGTCGTACGGCTTCGGGCCGGGCGGCGCCTGGCTGCCGCAGCCGTCGTCCTTCGCCGCGTACGCCGTCGAGGCGCAGACCGAGGCCGAGGACTCGACCCTGGAGCTGTACCGCACCGCCCTGCGGCTGCGCCGCAAGCTGCTGGAGGGCGAGACGCTGACCTGGATGCCGGACGCCCCCGCCGGCGTGCTGGACTTCACCCGCTGCGAGGGCTGGCGCTGCGTGACCAACCTCGGCGACGGGCCGGTACGGCTGCCGCCGGGCGAGGTGCTGCTGACCAGCTCCCCGCTCGGCGGCAGGACCCTCCCGCCGGACACGACCGTGTGGCTGGCCTAACCCGCCGTCGGGGCGGGGCTGGCCCCCGGACTCGGGCTCGTGCCGCCGCTGCCGCCGGTCAGCCCGCTGAGGTCGGCGGGCGTCGACGTGGGGTTCGGCGGCGGGGTGAGCACCACCTCCGGCTGACCGGCGGCCGGGGGTGGCGGGGTCAGGTCGGAGTCGGGCAGCTTGGGCGGGGTGGTCTGCTGGAAGAGGGTCTGGTCGAAGTCGACCAGACCGGTCTTCTCCATCACCGTCATATGGTCCAGCACGGTGTTGTTGGCCTGGTCGGCGAGGGCGCGCACCAGCGAGTTCTTGGTGGTGGAGCGGATCTTCGAGATCGTGTTGAAGATCGCGCCGTGCGTCATCCGCAGGATGTTGGCGAAGTCGCTGTCGAACTTCTTCCCGCTGTCCGCCTTCAACTGGCTGACGAAACCCTGCTGCTGGGGGCTGGGCAGGTTGGGCAGCGTGATGTTCAGCATCGGCGCGATCTTGCGGCAGGTGGTGTCCAGGGCCGCGTGCCCGTCGACCAGGTGCTTGCTGGCCGTGATGACCGCCGGTGCGGTGCCCTTCTGCAGACCCATCTGCCCCACCGGGTACTCCCACAGACCGGCGGCCCGCACCTTCACCACGAAGTCCCGGTCCTGCTCGGTGAGCGGCCCCCACTGGGTGTTGGCGATGACGCGGTCCTGCGCGGTGGTCACCTTGGTCAAGCCGAGCATGCTCGGGTAGGCGAGTGCCGCGAGGGTCACGGCCATCGCACCACCCACGAAGAGCGTTCCCGTCGCGTTCCGCGAAAAGCGCACCGTTCCTCCTGCCCGGTCGTGGATCCCGCCCACGGTGACGGCGCGGGGCGGTTCGGACGCACAGCAGTACGGATGCGGACGCCGAACGTATCGGTGCGGCAGGTAAAGATTTGTATCTGTGCGGCGGGTAAAGAAGAGTTGACCATTCCTCGGGAGAGGCGAGACGAAACCCCGGCATAGATTCGCCGCATGCCCCCACAGCCACCGCCCCGCATGCCCGCCGCCCTTCCCGTCCTGCCCTACCGCAAGCCCACCAAGGGCCGCGACTACTGGGTCTTCGACGACGTCCTGCCCGGCGCGGACGCCGTACGGGAGCGGTGCCTGGCCAAGGACGACTGGGTCGAGGGCTACCCGTACACCTCCGAGACCTGGCCCGGTCTGCGCGCCATGCCCGGTCTGGAGCCCGGTGAACTCGCCCGTGTCGAGGACCTGGTGAAGAAGGCCACCGGCGCGAAGAAGCTGTGGGTGCAGCAGGCGCCCGGCGGCGGCACCCTCAACCACAACTGCGTCCAGGTGGTCGGCGAGGGCGAGAGCGAGCCCCGCCCGCACACCGACTCCCGCGCCCTGTGCCGGTACGCCGCCGTGCTGTACCTGAACCCCGGTGTCCCCAAGGACTGCGGCACCGCCTTCTACCGCCAGTCGCTGCCCGGCGGCCGGCTCGGCGGCAACATCGTCCAGGCCCCGCACAACAACCTCGTCGAGGCCCTCGGCACGAGGTTCGTCCCGGCCGACCACTTCGAGGAGGACGTCCGCGTCCCCCACAAGTACAACCGCCTCCTCCTCTACAACGCCAACCTCGTGCACAGCGCGACGGGTTACTGCGGCAAGGAGCTGGCGGAGAAGCGGATGACGGCGGTGTTCTTCTGGATGGCCTGACGGCTCACAGGAGCAGCAGCAGCGTCGCCAGGGCCGTGCAGCCCGCGCACACGGCGAGGGTCAGGGCCACACAGCGGCGTTTCAGCTCCTGGTAGCGGTGTTCGTACTCGGCGCGCAGCGATGTGCAGCGGGCCGCGATGCGTTCCAGGTCGGCCCGGGAGCGGGCCAGGCAGTCGGCGGTGTAGCGGTGTTCGATCTCCTCGCGCTGCGCCGTCGTCAGCCACTCCAGGGGGCCGGTGAACTCCCGGGCGCGCCGCTCGGCCTCGGCGATGCGGGCCTGCCAGAGCAGGTATCCCTCCACCTCGTTGGCGAGCGCGTCGTCGGCGCCCTGCCTCGGCGGACCGCTCACCCCTGTCCCCGGTCGGGCCGCGCCGGGACCGGGTGCTCGTGCTCCTGCATCGCGATGTCGGGGTGGTGCAGGTCGAACGCCGGGGACTCGCTGCGGATGCGGGGCAGCGTGACGAAGTTGTGCCGCGGGGGCGGGCAGGAGGTCGCCCACTCCAGGGAGCGGCCGTAGCCCCAGGGGTCGTCCACGGCGACCGGCTTGCCGTACTTGGCCGTCTTCCAGACGTTGTAGAGGAACGGCAGCATCGACAGGCCGAGCAGGAACGAGCCGATGGTGGAGACGGTGTTGAGGGTGGTGAAGCCGTCGGCGGCCAGGTAGTCGGCGTAGCGGCGCGGCATGCCCTCGGCGCCCAGCCAGTGCTGGACCAGGAAGGTGGTGTGGAAGCCGACGAAGAGCGTCCAGAAGGTGATCTTGCCGAGGCGCTCGTCCAGCATCTTGCCGGTCATCTTCGGCCACCAGAAGTGGAAGCCGGCGAACATGGCGAACACGACCGTGCCGAAGACCACGTAGTGGAAGTGGGCCACCACGAAGTACGAGTCGGACACGTGGAAGTCCATCGGCGGGGAGGCCAGGATCACCCCCGTCAGGCCGCCGAAGAGGAACGTGACGAGGAAGCCCGCCGCCCAGAGCATCGGGGTCTCGAAGGACAGGCTGCCCTTCCACATCGTGCCGATCCAGTTGAAGAACTTCACACCGGTCGGCACGGCGATCAGGAAGGTCATGAAGGAGAAGAAGGGCAGCAGGACCCCGCCGGTGACGTACATGTGGTGGGCCCACACGGTCACGGACAGGGCGGCGATGGAGATGGTCGCGGCGATCAGGCCCATGTAGCCGAACATCGGCTTGCGGGAGAACACCGGGATGATCTCGCTGATGATGCCGAAGAACGGCAGCGCGATGATGTACACCTCCGGGTGTCCGAAGAACCAGAAGAGGTGTTGCCACAGCAGTGCTCCGCCGTTGGTGGCGTCGAAGACGTGGGCGCCGAACTTGCGGTCCGCCTCCAGGGCGAACAGCGCGGCCGCCAGGATGGGGAAGGCCAGCAGGACCAGTACGGCGGTCAGCAGCACGTTCCACACGAAGATCGGCATGCGGAACATGGTCAGACCGGGTGCGCGCATGCAGATGATCGTGGTGATGAAGTTGACCGAGCCGAGGATGGTGCCGAAACCGGAGAAGGCCAGACCCATGATCCACAGGTCGCCGCCGACTTCCGGCGAGCGGACCGCGTCCGTCAGCGGGGAGTAGGCGAACCAGCCGAAGGAGGCCGCTCCCTGCGGGGTGAGGAAGCCGCCCACCGCGATGAGCGAGCCGAACAGGTAGAGCCAGTAGGCGAACATGTTCAGCCGGGGGAACGCCACGTCGGGCGCGCCGATCTGCAGTGGCATGATCCAGTTGGTGAAGCCGGCGAACAGCGGTGTCGCGAACATCAGCAGCATCACGGTGCCGTGCATCGTGAACAGCTGGTTGAACTGCTCGTTCGAGACGATCTGCAGGCCGGGCCGGGCCAGTTCGGCGCGCATGATCAGTGCCATCACGCCACCGATCAGGAAGAACGCGAAGGACGTCACCAGATACAGCGTGCCGATCGTCTTGTGGTCGGTGGTCGTCAGCCACTTCACCACGACGTTGCCGGGCTGCCTGCCCCGGACCGGCACCTCGCTCTCGTAGGCGTCCTCGGCCGTGGCGGCACCATGGGGTTCGTTGAGGATGCTCACAAGTCGTCTGTCTCCTGCTGCTCGCGGTCCGCGCACGCCATACGTCGGCTACTGGCCATCCTTTGCCGTGGGACCGGGCACGCGTCGCCCGACGCGCGGCCAACCGCGTGACGGATACACCCGGACGGCGTAGCGGCCCCCTTCGCCCGAGGCCCCTGGTGGCCTGCGGCTTTCGTACGACAGGATGGCGGGGTGACCGAGAAGGAAGATCAGTTCGCCGCCCACCGGCCGGCGTACCGTCCGGTGCGGGTGGCCGGGCAGCTGGCTGTCGGGGGATTGCTGCTCGCCGGGCTCGCCTGGCTCGTGCGCGGGGTGTGGGAGGTGCGGCTCGCCGTCGCGGGGGAGCCGGGCGACGGGCCGCCGGACCAGGGGAACGGGGTGCACCGGCCGCTCAACTCCCTGGAGGACTCGTACCACTGGGTGACCTCGGCGGGGGCCTGGGCCGGCCTGGTCTGTGCCCTGCTGTTCCTGTCCTGGCTGTGGCGGCTGCGGGACAACGCGCGGGCGCTGTCGGGGGAAACGCCGAAGTACCTGGGGTTCTGGGTGTATCTCGGGTGGATCCTGCCCGTGTTCAATCTGTGGATACCGCGCGGGATCGTCGTCGACGCCTTCCGCTGCAGCGCTCCCGGACGGCGGCTGCCCGGATCCGTCAACGTGTGGTGGGCGCTGTGGCTGCTCGGGACGCTCGGCGGGGTGGGGGTCGTGTACCGCGACTCCACGGACGAGATCATCGGGCGTGCCTACAGTGAGGTGTGGCCGCTGCTCGTGTGCGACGCCGCCGTGGTGGGCGCCGCGATCGCCGGTGCCCTCGCCGTACGGGCCGTCACGGCCGTACAGGTGGAGCGGATCCGCGGACCCCACGCTCAGGCGGTCGAGCTCGAGGCCGTCTAGCGGTGTGGGGTGGTGCCCGGTGCGGTACGGATGGTGGGCATGAGCAGTATCGCCATTGTGGGCGCCGGGCCCGGGCTCGGGGCGGCCGTCGCGCGGCGGTTCGGGCGGGAGGGGTTCGCGGTGGCCCTCTTCGCCCGGGAACTCGACCGGCTCGACCCGCTGGTGCGGGACCTCGAGGGCAGTGGGGTGACGGCCCGGGCGTTCGTCGCCGACGTGCGCAGGCCCGAGGAGCTGGCCGCGGCTCTGCGGCGGGCGGCGGACGAGGTCGGCCCCGTCGAGGTGCTGCAGTACAGCCCGGTGCCGCACCGGGACTTCATGCGGCCCGTGCTGGAGACCCGGTACCGGGATCTGATCGGCCCCATCGAGTTCTCCGTGTACGGCCCCGTCGCCGCCGTGCAGCAGGTGCTGCCGGGGATGCGCCGGCTGGGGCGCGGCACGATCCTGCTCGTCAACGGCGGGACCGCCGTCGTACCGCACACCGACCGGGCCGGGACGTCCATCGCGTTCGCCGCGGAGAGCGCGTACGGCCATCTGCTGCACGAGCGGCTCGCCGGCGAGGGCATCCATGTCGCGCAGCTGGTGATCCCGGGGGCGATCACTCCGGGGCACGCGCGCAAGGACCCGGCCGTGCTGGCGGAGACGCTGTGGGGCATGCACCGGGACCGGCACGGGTTCCGGCACTTCGCCGACGACCTCGACAGCTGACCGGGGACCCTGAGGGCTGACGGGGCACGGTCATCCTGCGGGGAGGGGTTTCATGGGCCAATATCGTGATATTGGTCGTATTGCTCTCTTCATTGGCCGTACCGCTCTCCGCAAGGGGGCCTCCGTGGCTGTCGAAATCCCCGCGATCATCAAGCCGTCCCGGCTCAGACGCCGGGGCGGACTGCTGGGCGAGTGTCTCGCCGAGTTCCTCGGGACCTTCGTGCTCATCTCCTTCGGCTGCGGCGTGGTCGCGACGGCGGTCGCCGCGCTGCCCGGTTCCGGCCGTGCGGCGACCCCCACCACGATCTTCCTGGCGGCCGGCGACTGGCTGCTGATCGCCTGGGGCTGGGCGTTCGCCGTCGTCTTCGGCGTGTACGTGGCCGGCGGCGTCAGCGGTGCCCACATCAACCCGGCGGTGACCCTGGCCATGGCGGTGCGCCGCGGATTCTCCTGGGCGAAGGTCCTGCCGTACTGGTTCTCGCAGGTGGCCGGCGCGCTCACCGGCGCCGCGCTGGTCTATCTCGTGTACCACCAGGCGATCAACGCGTATGACGCCATCTCGCCCGCGCCGAAGGTGAACGGGCACACGAACGCCACCTTCTCGATCTTCGCCACCTTCCCGGCGGCGTACTACCACGGCGGGATCTGGGGGCCGCTGATCGACCAGATCGTCGGTACGGCGTTCCTGCTGATGCTCATCGCCGCCGTCCTCGACCTGCGCAACCAGGCCGTGAAAGCCAACCTCGCCCCGCTGATCGTGGGCTTCGTCGTCGCCGCCATCGGCCTGTCCTACGGCGCCAACGCGGGCTATGCCATCAACCCGGCCCGTGACTTCGGGCCGCGCCTGTTCACCTATGCGGCGGGCTGGGGCAGCCTCGCCTTCCCGGGCAGTGTGTCCGGCGTGTACAGCGGCTACTGGTGGATCCCCATCGTCGGGCCGCTGGTCGGCGGTGTGATCGGGATCGTCGTGTACGACCTCTTCGTCGGGGACGTCCTGCTGGTCCGGGCGGAGCTGGCCGAGCTGCCGGAGCCGGGGCGGGCGACGCCGGTGCGCACCACCGACGAGGAGTAGGCCTCCGGCCGCGGTCCCTCAGCCGCCGGGGGTCTCCTCCGCGCCGGCACCGGCACCCGCGGCCCGGCGGGCCGTCGCCGCGATCTCCTCCAGCGCCGCCAGATGGCGGGCGAGCGCCCTGCGGCCGGTGAACGTCAGCGCGGCCCAGGTGCGCGGGCGCTTGCCGAGGTAGCCCTTGCGGATGCTGACGTAGCCGGTCTTCTCCAGCGCGGAGAGGGTCTTGCTCAGGGTGGAGTCGGAGACCTGGCAGTAGTCCCGCAGGACGGCGAACTCCGCCTCGCCGCAGGCGGAGAGGTAGGCGGCGAGGGCCAGCCGGGTCGGGTGGTGCAGTTCGCGGTCGAGAGCGGGGGGCGTACCGCCTGCGGGGCCGGTCATGCGGTGCCCTCCTTCCAGGTCGCGCGCAGGATGTAGTCCGCGCCGGAGGCCAGACCGAAGGCGACGAGCCAGCCGGTCGTGCCGTACACCATCGCGGCCGGGATGCTGATCGCCAGGGGGATGAACGGCACCACCCAGGCATGCCAGGCGGGGCGGCCGGGCCCGCAGTCCCGGCGGATCCAGCGCGTCACTCCGCCGTGGTGCGCGCCGAGCCAGATCAGTACGAAGAAGGCGATCAGGCTCGCGAGGCCGGCGAGCAGGAGCCAGATTCCCCACTGCGGCTCCCGGTCGGCCACGCCCAGTGCAGTGAAGCCGGCCGCGAAGGTCAGGCCCTGGCCGATGGCGTAACCGCGCGGCCTGTTGCGTTCGCTCTCCTTGCGTGCCGCGGTCCGTGCGGCGCAGGCGGCGGCGAGCGCCTCCCGCGCCTGCCGGGCGTCCATCGGTTCCCCCGTGCTGTTCATGCGTGCCTCCATGCGGGCGGTTGTCCTGGAGGGCGGGTGGTCGCGCCGCCCCGGTGGATACCGCAAGCATGGACAGTACTTTCCTTAAATGCAAGTACTTTCATCGCACCGAAGCCGCCGTTCACAGCGGTTGGTTCGGCCAGTCCAGCAGGCGCGCGCCGATCACGGCCGTCTGGAGCATGTAGCGGTGCGCCGGGTCGGCGGGATCGGCACCGGTGAGCGTGTGGATGCGTTCCAGGCGGTAGGTGAGCGCGCGGACGCTGAGGGAGAGCCGGCGGGCGGCCTCGGCGGCGACGCAGCCGGAGTCGAAGTACGCGCCGAGCGTGTCCAGGAGCGGTACGACCCCGCCGCGGGCCTTGGTGAGCGGGGCGAGGGTGTGGGTCACCAGGTCGACCAGCGCCTGCCGGTCCCGCGCCAGCACCGGGTAGACGAGGAGGTCGGCGGCGCGCAGCACCGGCCCGGGCAGGTTGAGCCGGGCGGCCATCTCCAGCGCGGCCAGAGCCTCCTCGTACGACTGCACGACCCCGCCGGCGCCGTGCTGCGGGCGGCCGATGGCGACCCGCAGCGCCGCGCCGTCGCCGCCCGTCGCCGCGTACGCCTGCTTGGCGAAGTGCAGGAGGATCTCGTCCTCGTCGCCGGGCGCGATGCACAGCAGCCGGCCGTTCTTGGTGGTGAGCAGGATGCTGCGCGAGTCGAAGCGGGCCAGCACGGCGGCCTCGACCCGGCGGGCGACCGGCCCGCTCTCGACGTAGGCGGACGGTCCCTCGGCGACGGCCACCGCGTGCGCCCGGGACAGGTGCAGGCCGAAGCGTTCGGCGCGCTCGACGAGGCGGCCCAGGTCGCTGCGGCCGTAGAGCAGGTCGTCGATGAACTCCCGGCGCGCGGCCTCCTCGCGGCGCACCGAGAGCCGCTGCGCGCGTTCGTAGCCCTCGGCGAACGCGTCGATCGCCTGCTCCACGGCGGCCAGCGTGGCCAGGCTGCTCTCGGCCGAGCCGGGCACGGCCGGCCAGGTGGCGCGGGTGGCGGCCAGGTGGGCCACGATCAGCGCGCGCAGTCCGTGCCCCGCCTCGGCCGCCTGCTCGCCCAGGGTCCGACGGGTCTTCAGTTCCTCTCTGGTCAGCCGCCGCCCGGTGGCCGATACCTCGGACAACGTCCGGGCGAAACCGTCCAGATAGTGCTCGGACGCGTCGCGTATGCCGTGCTTGTCCCCCATGCCGGTCCCGGCCCCCGTCCCCCGTGTCCCGCGAATCTTGACGCGCCGGTGACGTTTTCTTAGCGCCGGTCCGGCATCAAGACCCTAGTGAACACTGCCGGAGACCGGCAATGCGCTGGTGTACGCCCTGGCCGCACCATCGTCGGCGGGGAGCACTACGGAGGATCGCGGTGCCGGACACCGGCGGACGACCGGTGGTCAAGGACCGGTACGGGGGTCCGGTACATGGTCCGGCACCGCGATCCCGGGGGCTCCGTACTTCATCGTCTGACGCAAGGACGTATGCCATGGAAGCCCTCGGCGTGCTCGTCGCCGTCTGTCTCGTCGCCGTGGTGCTCGCGGTGTTCGCGTTCTCCCGGCTGTACCGCAAGGTGGACCAGAGCCAGGCCCTGATCGTGTCGAAGACGCGCCAGGTGGACGTGTCCTTCACCGGCCAGGTCGTGCTGCCGATCCTGCACAAGGCCGAGGTCATGGACATCTCGGTGAAGACCATCGAGATCAGCCGCTCGGGGCGGGACGGACTGATCTGCCGGGACAACATCCGCGCCGACATCCGGATCCTGTTCTTCGTGAAGGTCAACAAGACCGTCCCGGACGTCATCAAGGTCGCCCAGACCGTCGGCACCGAGCGCGCCAGCCACCAGGACACGCTCCAGGAGCTGTTCCACGCGAAGTTCTCCGAGGCGCTCAAGACCGTCGGCAAGCAGATGGACTTCACCGACCTCTACACCAAGCGCGAGGAACTCCGGTACCACATCATCGAGTTGATCGGCATCGACCTCAACGGCTACCACCTCGAGGACGCGGCGATCGACTACCTGGAGCAGACCCCGCTCTCCCAGATGGACCCGGCCAACGTCCTCGACGCCGAGGGCATCCGCAAGATCACCGAGCTGACGGCGATCGAGCACGTGCGCACCAACGAGGCCAAGCGCAACGAGCAGAAGGAGATCACCCGCCAGGACGTCGACGCCCGCGAGGCCATCCTGGAGCTGGAGCGGCGCCAGGCGGACGCCGAGATCAAGCAGAAGCGGGAGATCGAGACCTCCCGGGCCCGCGAGGAGGCCGAGACCGCCCGCGTGGTGGAGGAGGAACGGCTGCGCGCCCAGGGCGCCTTCCTGCGCACCGAGGAACAGCTCGGCGTGCAGCGCGAGAACCAGGCCCGTGAGATCGCCGTCGCCGCGAAGAACCGCGAGCGGGTCCTCGCCGTCGAGAACGAGCGCATCGAGAAGGACCGCCTGCTGGAGGTCATCGCCCGGGAACGGGAGACCCAGCTGACGAAGATCGCCGCCGAGAAGGAGGTCGAGGCGGAGAAGCGGGAGATCGCCGAGGTCGTTCGGGAACGGGTCGCGGTGGACCGTACGGTCGCCGAGCAGGAGGAGTCCATCAAGAAGCTGCGTGTGGTCGAGGAGGCGGAGCGCGAGCGGCAGGCGCTCGTCATCGCCGCCGAGGCGGAGGCGCAGGAGAAGCTGGTCAAGGACATCAAGGCCGCCGAGGCCGCGGAACAGGCGGCCACGCACCGCGCCGCCGAGGAACTCACCCTCGCCGAGGCCCGGTTGAAGACCGCCGACCTCGACGCCCGGGCCAAGCTGCGGCTCGCCGAGGGCGTCCAGGCCGAGGCCGCCGCCGAGGGTCTGGCCGCCGTGCAGGTCCGCGACAAGGAGGCCGAGGTCACCGTGAAGGCCGGGCGCGCGGCGGCGGAGGCCACCGGGGCACGGCTGAAGGCCGAGGCCGAGGGCACCCAGGCCAAGGCGCTCGCGGAGGCCGAGGGCGCGCGGGCGAAGGGGCTCGCGGAGGCCGAGGGCGCGCGGGCGGCCGCGGAGGCCACCGAGGCGCGGCTGAAGGCCGAGGCGGAGGGCGCGCGGGCCAAGGGCCTGGCCGAGGCCGAGGGGACCAGGGCGAAGGCGCTCGCGGAAGCCACCGCCATCGGCGAGAAGCTGAAGGCCGAGGCCGCCGGTCTCACCGAGAAGGCCGCCGCGATGGCCGCGCTGGACGAGGCCTCGCGCGGGCACGAGGAGTACCGGCTGCGGCTGCAGGCGGAGAAGGAGATCCGGCTGGCCGGCCTGGAGACCCAGCGGCAGGTGGCCGAGGCGCAGGCGACGGTGCTGGCGACCGGCCTGGAGAACGCCGACATCGACATCGTCGGCGGGGAGTCCGTCTTCTTCGACCGCCTGGTGTCCTCCATCTCCCTCGGCAAGGGCGTGGACGGCTTCGTCGCCAACTCCCGTACCGCGCAGGCCCTGGCGAAGCCCTGGCTGGACGGCTCGGGCAGCTTCACCGACGACCTCTCCCACATCCTCGGCTCGCTCGGCTCGGCGGACGTGCGGAACCTGACGGTGTCGGCGCTGCTGGCGAAGCAGATCAAGAACGGCGGCCCGCAGGCGGGACAGCTCCAGAAGCTCCTCGACCGGGCGAGCGAACTGGGCCTGTCGGACACACCGGTGACGGCCCTGAACGGGAGCGGCACGGGGAGCTGAGACGGGACAGGGGCGGGGCGGACGACCCCGTGGCCCCGAGCCGGTAGCCGCACAGTCCACGAAGGGAAACCCATCCGTCATGGCAACCGATGGTGCCGTTGACGCCGGCACCTACGAGGTGCTCCGCGACCGGCTCGCCGGGCATGCCGCCGAGCTCGCCCGGCGGGCCGAGGACCTCAACGCGCGCCGGGCCGAGGAGTTCGGCTCGGCGCGGCTGGACCTCGCGCGCACCGCTCGCCTCCACACCGAGCACGCGTGCACGCCGAGCGACATCGTGGCCGTGGGGGACGCGCTCCTCTTCGGCGTGACCGGCGGAGCCGCGGACGTCCTCGCGCTGTACGGCCGCGACGGCGAGCGGCTGGCTGAGGACGCCGTACCCGGTCTGCTGGACGACCCTGCTTTCGTGCGGGAGTTCGGCGCGCTGCACCGTTACTACCGCGGAGCGAGCCTGCTGCGGCTGCGCCGGGTCGACGGCCGGCTGCTGGCGGTGTTCCGCACCGGCGAGAAGGCCGAGGACGTCCGCGTCCTGCGCTGGGGCCTCGCCGAGGACGGCCGCGTGGCGTTCCTGGACGCGCGCGGCGACCGCGACGACGTCTTCCCGCCGGCCCAGGACGTCACCTGGACGGAGACCACCCGGGAGGACCACGTCCTCGGCCGGGACCAGTACGTCGCCGTCCCCGGGGGACTGGGGGTGTCCACCGTCGGCGGATCGCTCACCGTGCGCACCACCGACGGTGAGGAGCTGCACGCCGAGCCCGTGCAGGAGCCGCTGCAGGCACTCGCGGACGCGGCGGTCGGGCATGCGCGGGTCGGTGCGCTGGTGCTGCTGCGGGTGCGGCCGTACAAGGAGGAGGACGACCGGTACCTCGTGTTCGACACGCTGTCCCGCACCGTCGTCCGGCTCGACGGGATCGGGCAGGCGTGCCGGCGGCTGCCCGAGGAGCAGGGGATCGTCTTCCCGGGCGGGTACTGCCTGGCGGGCGGAACCCACAAGACGTACGAACTCGACGTCTCGGGGCTGGAGTTCGAGCGGGAGGTGCGCGCGCCGAACGGGGAGGACGTGCTGTACGCCTTCCGGTCCCGGGCCGGCGGGCGCACGCTGCTGCTGTCGTACAACACCCTGCGCAAGGAGGTCGCGAACCCGCTGCCGTGCCGGGGCTGGGCGCTGTTCGAGGACGGCGCGCTCGCCGTGCTGCGCGACGGGGGCGAGGAGCCCGCGCACACGCATCCGGTGCAGTGGTGGACCTCGCCGTACGTCTCCGACACGCACGCCGCCGCGCTGCGCACCGGCACCGGCGCGTTCGCCCGGGTCGGCAACGCGGATCTCGTGCGCGGGCTCGCCGACTGCCTGTCCGTGGCCGGGCTGGTGGCCGACGGCATCGAGACCAGCGAGGGGTACCGGGCGCTGGTGGCGGCCTGTGTGCGGGCCGCCGACGCCCATCACTGGCTGGCCGACCCCGAACTTGGCCAGCTGGCAGGCCCGTTGGGGGAGGTCCGTACGGCCGCCGAGCAGGTGCTGGGCGAGTTCGAGACCGTGCGGGAGCTGACCCGGCACGCCGCGGACGCCCTCGACGAGGCCGACGCGCGGATCGCCGCCGTGGTGCGCCGGCTGCGCGGGGAGGCGCCGCGCGAGGCCGCCGCCTGGGTGCGCGGGCTGACCGAGCTCCGGCACGCGCACGGGCACCTGCTGACGCTGCGGGAGCTGCGGTACGTGGATGCCGCCCGGCTGGCGGAACTGGCGGCCGCGGCCGAGGACGACCTCGCCTCCTTCGGGCGGCGCGCGGTGCAGTTCCTGGCCCGCGATGACGCCTTCGCGGGGCAGCAGGCGGAGGTCGAGCGGCTGGTCCAGGAGGCGGCGGCCGTCGGGACCGTGGCCCAGGGCGGGCCGGTGGCCGCCCGGCTCGACGAGCTCTCCGACGGGCTGCGCACGGTCACCGAGGTCGTGACCGGCCTCGACATCGCCGACGCCACCGTCCGTACCGCCGTCCTCGAGCGGATCGCCGAGGTGCTGGGCGGCGTCAACCGGGCCCGGGCGACCCTGGACGCCCGGCGCCGCAGCCTCCAGGACAGCGAGGGGCGGGCCGAGTTCGCCGCCGAGACCGCGCTGCTCGCCCAGGCCGTCACCGCGGCGCTCGCCGCGTCCGGAACGCCCGAGGAGTGCGACGACCAACTCGCCTCCGTCCTGGCCCGGTTGGAGGACCTGGACGGCCGGTTCGCCGAGTTCGACGACTTCCTCACGGAACTCGCCGACCGGCGCACCGAGCTCTACGAGACGTTCGCCGCCCGCAAGCAGTCCCTCGCCGACGCCCGCGCCCGCCGCGCCGAGCAGCTCGCGCTCTCGGCGGGGCGCATGCTGGAGTCGGTCGCCCGTCGCGCCGCCACGCTGCCCGATGCCGACGCGGTCACCACGTACTTCGCCTCCGACCCGCTGGTCGCCAAGGTCCGCCGTACCGCCGGCGAACTGCGCGCCCTCGGCGACAGCGTGCGCGCCGAGGAGCTCGACGGCCGGCTGAAGTCCGCCCGCCAGGAGGCCGCCCGCGCCCTGCGCGACCGCGCCGACCTGTACGCCGAGGACGGCCGCACCCTGCTGCTCGGCGGCCATCGCTTCGCCGTCAACACCCAGCCGCTCGACCTCACCCTCGTCCCGCACGGCGACACCCTCGCCTTCGCGGTGACCGGCACGGACTACCGCGCCCCGGTCGCCGACCCGGACTTCGCGGCGTACCGCCCCTACTGGGACCGCCACCTGCCGTCCGAGTCGCCGGAGGTCTACCGCGCCGAGCACCTCGCCGCCCGCCTGCTCGCCGAGCACGGCCCGGCCGCCCTCGCCGCCGCCGACGACCTGCCGGACCTGGTCCGCCGGGCGGCGCAGGAGTCGTACGACGAGGGCTACGAGCGGGGCGTCCACGACCACGACGCGACCGTCGTGCTCCGGGCCCTGCTGCCCCTGTACGAGGGCGCCGGCACCCTGCGCCACGAGCCCGCCGCCCGCGCCGCCGCCCAGCTGTTCTGGGCGCACGGCACGACGGACGAGGCCCGGACGGCCTGGTCCCGGCGGGCGGTGTCGCTGGCTCGGGCCCGGGACGCCTTCGGCGCCGTACCGGCCATCGGGGAGCTTCAGCGGGAGCTGGCCGGGGCGATCGAGGCCTGGGACGCGTCGGTGGCGGGCGGGCCGGCCGCCGCGTACCTCTTCGAGGAGCTGACCTGCGGTCCTGCGGGCTTCGTCCTCGGCCTCACGGCGCGCACCCTGCTGGAGAAGTTCCGGCACGCGGAGGGCGGTTACCGCACGGACCTGGAGGGGCTGACCGAGCTGGCCGCGCGCCGGCAGGTGGTGCACGCCTGGCTCGCCGCGTACGCCGCCGCCACCGGCACCGAGGCCGGGCCCGGCGAGCTGGCCGAGGCGGTCGCCGCCGAGCTCTGCCCGGACCTGCCCCGCTACGACGGCGAGGCCCCGCTGACGGCGACCGCCGAGGGCCTGCTGGGCACGCACCCTCGGGTGGCCGGCGGTCAACTGCCCGTTCGCCTGGACGAGTTCCTCTCCCGGACGGCCCGGTTCGCGGCCGAGGAGGTCCCCGCCTTCCGCGCCTACCAGCGCCGCCGTACGGCCCTGGTGGCCGCCGAGCGCGACCGGCTCCGGCTGGACGACCACCGCCCGCGGGTGATGCCGGCGTTCGTCCGGGGCCGCCTCGTCGACGAGGTGTACCTGCCGCTGATCGGCGACAGCCTGGCCCGGCAGCTGGGCACCACCGGCGAGTCCAGGCGCACCGACACCGGCGGTCTGCTCCTGCTGGTCTCCCCGCCCGGCTACGGCAAGACGACGCTGATGGAGTACGTCGCCGACCGGCTCGGCCTGATGCTGGTCAGGGTCAGCGGCCCGGCGCTCGGCCACACCGTCACCTCGCTGGACCCGGCCGACGCCCCGAACGCCACCGCCCGCCGCGAGATCGAGAAGATCAACTTCGCGCTGGCGGCCGGCAACAACACGCTCCTGTACCTCGACGACATCCAGCACACCTCGCCCGAGCTGCTGCAGAAGTTCATCCCGCTGTGCGACGCCACCCGGCGGGTGGACGGCGTGTGGGACGGCGAGCCGCGCACCTACGACCTGCGCGGCAAGCGCTTCGCGGTGTGCATGGCCGGCAACCCCTACACCGAGTCCGGCGAGCGCTTCCGTGTCCCCGACATGCTCGCCAACCGCGCCGACGTGTGGAACCTCGGCGACGTCCTCACCGGCAAGGAGGACGTCTTCGCGCTCAGCTTCGTCGAGAACGCCCTCACCGCCAACCCGGTGCTGGCCCCGCTGGCCGCCCGCGACCGCGCCGACCTGGACCTGCTGGTCCGGCTGGCCGGCGCCGACCCGACGGCCCGCGCCGACCGCCTGACCCGCCCGGTGCCGCCGGCCGAACTGGCGGCCGTCGTGGCCGTGCTGCGCCATGTGCTGGCGGTCCGCGAGACGGTGCTGAAGGTGAACGAGGCCTACATCGCCTCCGCCGCCCGGTCGGAGGCCGCCCGCACGGAGCCCGCCTTCCGCCTCCAGGGCTCCTACCGCGACATGAACCGGATCGCCGGGCGCCTGCGCCCGGTCATGAACGACACCGAACGCGAGGCCGTCGTCGACGACCACTACACGGCCGAGGCCCAGACCCTCACCACGGGCGCCGAGGCCAACCTGCTGAAACTCGCCGAACTGCGCGGCACGCTGAGCCCGGCGCAGGCCGCCCGCTGGGCCGAGGTGAAGAGCGCCGATACGCGCGCCCGCGCCCTCGGCGGGCACGGGGAGGATCCCGTGAGCCGGGCGGTGGCCGCACTGGGACTGCTCGCGGACCGGATCGCGGCGGTGGAGTCGGCCATCGAGCGCGGGCGGGAGCGGTGAAGGAGCGGGAGCGTCTGCGGGGTGGGCGAGCCGGTCAGAAGTCGATGTTCGAGTGCTGGAACCCCTCGCCCAGGGCGTGGACCGCGACGACCCACATCACCAGCGTGCCGAGGAGCGCACCGGCCGCCGCCCACACCGCGGCCCGGCGCCGGAGCAGCCCGCCGATGACGCCGAGGAGCACGGCACCGCCCACCGGGCCGCCGACGAGCACCAGCCCCCAGTGCACCGCCGACATCACCGGCTCGCGCTGCCCCCGGCAACCGGCCGGGCCGCCGAAACAGGCGAGCACGTCATGGCTGAAGCGGTACCACCCGTAGAGCAGGGGCAGCAGCAGGAGCGCGGTCGGCACCAGCAGCGCGACGACCGGGCCACGGTCCGGCGCGGAAGGAGAAGAGGTCACCGCCCCATCCTGGTGAGCCGCCGGTGCCCGGCACATCCGTGCTCGTACTCATCTGCCCATCTGCCGTCAGCCGAGGCAGACCACGACCAGGCAGAGCTGGTTGGAGGACGTGGACGACGGGGACGTCGGGGACGACGGAGACGACGGCGAGGTGGAGGTGCTGCTGCCGCTGCCGGTGGAGTTGGTCGGCTGGGAGGTCGTACCGGAGGAACCCGTGCTCGTGCCGGTGCCGGTGCCGGCGCTCGTGTTCGTGCTCGTACCGGAGGACGACGGCGCGGTGCTCCGTGGCTGCGGAGCGGCCGGGTGCGCGGCCGCCGCGGTGGTGAGCGGCCGGCCGGCGGACTGTGCCGTGCGGGCCGCGGGGGCGAGGGACTGCTGCCGGGGGGCGTTCACGGCGGGCGTCTGTGCCGTCGGCGTGCCGGAGGCGCGCCGGTGCGTGGCGGCGGGCGGGGCCGGTGTGGACGGCGGGCTGCTGGGCGCGGCCGACGGGTCCTCGGTGAGGCCCATGCTCCGGTGGTCCGGTGCGGTGGCCGCCTGGGCCTTGTCGCCGTTGCCGCGGTCCAGCGAGGCGAGCGTCAGGCCGCCGCCGACGAGCGCGACGGCGGTCGCCACCACGGCCCGGCGCTGGTTCTTCTTCCAGCGCGCCAGCTGCCGGCGCC